>NZ_PFNG01000007.1:0-1130 GCF_002791875.1 Candidatus Aquicultor secundus
TTGAGGATTTCAAGTGCGCGGCTGGCTGTCGGCTGCCCCGGTGGGCCACCATACCTGCCTGCGCTTGCTTGTCTCACAATCCACCAGATCAAGAATCCTAAACCGACCAGTAATACAAGAGTGAAAATGAGGCTAATTATAGCGCCGAGTTCCCCGGCGCCTCCAAAGCCACCCCCGCCTCAGAATGGGCAAAACATAATGATTCCTCCTTTAAGGTGCAAGTGTTTTTAAGTAATCGATGGCATCGTTTAAATCTTGATCCGACATATGCCAGCGGGGCATGTTCGAGCTTAATGTACCGCCTTTTTCATCCTGCCCACGTGTTACCGCTCTCTTAATAAGGTCATTGTTAAAGCCTTCTTTTTGTAATTCCTTATACGTTATGTTTGGAGCTATAAACCTACCCATCATCACCGTTGTGCCGCCTCGTCCATCTGGGCCATGGCAATTTGCACAACCCCCGTCATGCATCTGAAACCAGAACGGGCCACCGGTAACGGTTATCGTGTCTCTCGAGCTTGTCCCCGTAAAGAATATCTGCTCGCCGTTGCTTGAGAAACTACCTTGAGCTATTGCACCCGGGCCTCGAAACGGTGCCCGAACGGTACCCGGCTGACTTGGCGTAAATGAGTAATAATTAAAAACGATAACACCAACAAGCCCAACTACAATAAGGATGATTGCTGTTGGTAAAAGCCACTTCATAGTTAACCTCCCATTTTTCTTAAGTTTATCCGGTTATACCCAATCATTCTCCGGGTAAACTAACTATCAGCACTAAGGCTTGGATTAAGCGGTTTTATGTAATTGATTCAAAAATGTAAAAGGTTTAGATTTTAGTTGAAGAGGGTACATAACAACAAGCGGTTGTTTTATAAACCGGAGTAACGAAAAGAGGTGATCTCACATGATGTGGGGCTGGGGAAGCCTATTTGGTATCGGAGGTATTTTCATGATGCTCGGGATGATCCTATTCTGGGGCCTTGTAATATTCGGAATCGTCTACGCTGTTAGAGCGCTTGGCGGCACTACGGGCGCTGTTCGTTACGAGAACAGAAATACCGCTCTTGAGACTCTAAAAGAGCGCTATGCAAAAGGCGAGATAGATACCGAAGAGTATGAAGAGAAGA
>NZ_PFNG01000168.1:0-5415 GCF_002791875.1 Candidatus Aquicultor secundus
GACAGGCAACAGCAGTCTGTGAGTGTTCTCTAGATTCGGAGTTTATCCTGAGCGATAGCGAAGGACCTGCTCAGAATGACAATTGTTGGCGTTTAGAATGACAATTGCTGGCGTTTAGAATGACGGAAAAGAACGTTCAGAAAAAGAACGTTTAGAATGACACAAGGCGATGGGCGGGGATTATGGGGCGTTGTTTAAGGAATATGGCATCATGAAAGTTAAAGATATCGGTGAGTTTGCGCTTATAGAGCGAATTGCAGAGATCGTGGAGCATGCGGATGAGCGTGTTATTCTGACAATCGGGGATGATACGGCGGTTGTAAAGCCGACCGGGCTTGATTACACGCTGCTTACGACGGACCTGCTGGTTGAAAACGTTCATTTTACTTTAACCTCGATATCCCCTTGGCAGTTGGGGTATAAGTCGATCGCGGTAAATTTGAGCGATGTGGCCGCGATGGGCGGGCTGCCTGACTACGGCGTGATTTCGCTTGCGGTGAATCCCGAAACCGACGTTGTCGTAATTGAAGATCTTTACAGGGGAATGGCGGACATTTCGCGAAGATATGGATTAAGGATTGTCGGCGGCGATGTAACGAAATCCGATACTTTGATAATAAATGTGGCGCTTGTCGGGGAGGTCGAAGAAGAGAACCTTTGCAGGCGAAGCGATGCAAAAGTTAACGACCTTATCATGGTGACCGGTGAACTGGGGGCATCTGGTGCGGGATTGCGCCTGGTCTTAAACCCCGAGCTGGAATCAAGGGTGAAAGATGCGGGGCGGTTGAAGAAAGCGCACTTTTTGCCCGAGCCGCGCATTAAAGAAGGCAGGATTCTGGCGCAATCGGGTGTAAACGCAATGGAGGATATAAGCGACGGCCTGGCGAGTGAAGTCAAGCACATTTGCGAGGCGAGCCTTGTCGGGGCACGACTCTATATGAACAAGGTGCCGATCGCGAAGGGCGTAGAAAAAGTGGCCGAGCTTACCGGCGAGCGGGCGATAGATATCGCGATAACCGCCGGCGAGGATTACGAGCTTGTTTTTACGGCCCCCAGGGAACAGCGGGAAGAGATCGGGCGCCGCCTTGCCGATGCCGGAGCCAAGGCTACCGTGGTGGGTGAGGTCGTGGATGTCTCCGGCGGGATAACCATCGTTGACTGGACGGGCACCGTGCGCACGCTTGACGTTGGCGGATACACGCATTTTTAAGCTAAGGGGCGCCTAAGCGCTCGGGTTGTGAGGGATATGGGCATTAAAAAGGTTCTTGCGATAGGCGGTTCGGACCCGAGCGGTGGTGCGGGCATACAGGCCGACATAAAAACGTTTGTCGAGCTTGGCATCTACCCGTATACCGCATTATCCGCCGTAACCGTTCAGAACAGCCGGGGCGTGTCCTCGTACGAAATCCTGACGGCGAAGCTCCTGCACGATCAAATCGCATCTCTGCTTGCCGAGACGGATATCCACGCGGTCAAAACCGGCATGCTTGGAAGCTCTGAAAACATGATAGAAGTCGGTAATCTGATCGCCCAAAAAGCGATAGGCTTTACCGTAATCGATCCTGTATTACGGGCCAACAACGGGAAGTCGTTGGTATCGGAGGCATCGCTGGCGGTCCTCAAGAAACGCCTGCTCCCCCATAGCTTCATGGTCACCCCGAACTTAAGCGAGGCGAGCTGCCTTACCGGTGTGACGATAGTGAGCGAGCACGACTTCCTTAAAGCCGCAAAGATACTCAAGGATACCGGTGTCGCCTGGGTTCTTATAAAGGGCGGTCACCTAGAAGGTACTATGGCCGTCGATTTACTTTACGATGGTGAGCACGAATACTATTTCGAGGCGAAAAGGGTGAGACGTGAGAACGTGCGCGGAACAGGATGCATGATGGCCTCGGCGATCTGCGCATACCTGGTGCACGGGTTGGAGCCCGACGAAGCCGTCGATAAAGCCAAGGCGTATGTCTACAACAAGATAAACAAAGCGGTTTTGCTGGGAAAGGGCAGCCTGCAGGCGCTTCATTTTGCCAATAGTACTAGTAATAGTACTAGTAATAACACTAATAGAGGCACGGACGAGCAGAAAACGGCTGAAGGGTATGCGACCACGGAGGCCCATAAATTTATAGAAGGTGATGCGTGTGAAAATAGGGTTGATCAGTGATACCCACGGCTATGTCGACGGTTGGCGGAAAGCGGTTGAACTATTTGGCGATGTAGAATTTGCAATCCATACCGGGGATATCTTAAGCAGCGGGCCTTTTAACCCCAGGCTCGAATCCTATAATCCGCTCGAGCTGGCCAAAGCTATAAACTTCGCGCTGTTTCCGACAATTTTTGCTAAAGGAAACTGTGACGCCGAAGTAGATACGTTCGCCATAGCGTTTCCAATCCAGAATCCCTACGCTTTCATCTATGCCGAGGGCTTAAGGATAATGGCGACCCACGGCCATCTTTATAATGAGGATAAACTGGTTGAAATGGGACGCAGGTACGTTCTCGATGTTATCGTCAGCGGCCACACCCATGTTAGGGGTATTAAGGTAAAAGAGGGGATTGTGTTCGTTAACCCTGGAAGCGCAGCGCTCCCCAAAGGTGAGGATGAAATCACGTCTGTCGGCATCATCGAAAACAGAACGGTACGCCTGTTATCCCTGGATGATGGGGCAGAGCTTGACCGGATTGAGTTCTAGAAAAGCGCTTTAAATGAGACCTTGACGCAAAACAAAAAGCCCGCGCTTTTAGAGAAAGACCGGGCTTCAAATTCCTTGTGGGACTAAACGACACGGGTTACTTTATTAGCCTTAAGGCACTTTGCGCAAACATAAACGTTCTTCGGCGAGCCGTCGATGATCGCGCGAACTTTCTGCACGTTGGCGTTAAACCTTCTGCGCGTTAGCCTGTGTGAGTGGCTTACAAGGTTCCCTGCCATGGGGCCTTTTCCGCATACAACGCATTTTCTAGCCATCTCGATCTCCTCTGTAAAATAAAATCAACACCGCAAAATGTTACCATTTATCCGGTTATCTGGCAAGTAAAAAAGTTGACAGTAAAAAAGTTGACAGTGTAAAAGTTGACAGTAAAAAAGTTGATAAGTGAATAGGGTGTGGGTAAAGAGAGTGGGTAAGAGCGAGTAGCGAGCAATTGTCATTCTGAGCGAAGCGAAGAATCCCGGGTGCACCCACAGCGACTGCAACTTACCAGCGTCTAGGCGTAGCTTAACTATTGTAAGAAGAAGGTTTTTCCCCGGACCCACACTCCCAACCCTCATCCCACTCACCCATCAACCAATTCACCTTTGTTATTGTTTAATCAATTTTTCTCAAGGGTAATCTTATCGTGTCCGCTTTGTTTTCCCGAGAGGAGGTGACCAGTTTGACGAAACAAGAGATTATCGAACGGCTTAATTATTTGCGCGCAACGGAACTTTTTGCCATTCAGCAATATATGAACCACCACTACAGGGTAAAAGGCATGGATTTCTCTGATATTAGGGACATCGAAAGAAGCATAGCACTCGTTGAGATGAAGCATGCCGAGATGCTTGCCGAGAGGATTAATATGCTCGGCGGCAACCCGATAACAAACCCTGCACAGGTATCCCAGCTAAAAACAAGCCAGGTTAACACCTCTGAAGACAGTCGGGGAATGCTAATGGCAGACCTCGAGCTTGAGAGAGGCGCCATTCGCGATTACACCAAGGCGATTCAGGATATCGGCGATGGCGACCCCGGAATCAGGAAGATGCTTGAGGATATCCTTATCCAGGAGGAAGAGCACGCCGATACGTTCGGCACATGGCTCGGCGAAAAACAGGCTTATGCGATAGGCGAGCTCAAAGGGGCCGCCTAATCGCGATATACACATAATCAACCGCTAAAAAGCGTTGCATCTCGCAACGCTTTTTACTTTTGGTGCGCCCGGCATGGGCGCACGTACTCGAGGAACATCGATTATGCTATAATTTCTGTCAATAAGTGTATAATTCTTAACCGGTTATTGCATCTCCCTAATAACTTGGGTAAAAGCGTTAAACTAACAACAGATACAAGTATACCAGTAATAGTGACGGTTATAGTAAGGTAGTTGAAATGCTCGTACAAAGCAATGTCCTATCATTATTGAGCGCCTCGGTTTCAGCCCTTAAAAAATATGAAGACGAGGTAAATCGCTTAAACGTCTACCCGGTTCCCGACGGGGATACCGGAACAAACATGCTCCATACCATGCAAAGCGTGATAAGCGAAGTTTCTAAGGCCGCCGATCCGTCTATAAAAGGCGTCTCAAAGGCCGTTACCTACGGGTCTCTTATGGGGGCGCGGGGCAACTCCGGGGTTATCTTATCCCAAATTATTAAAGGCATCTGCGAGGAAGCTAAGAGAAGCGACAGGTTCTCTTCGGATACGATGATACGGGCGATTCGACGGGGCTCCGATGTCGCCTACGGGGCCGTCACTAAGCCGGTTGAGGGCACGATGCTTACGGTTATCAACGATATGGCGAAAGCCGCCGAAAGCCTCTCGGGGAACGGGATACGGCCCATCGACCTTCTCGAGCGCGTTATCGAGGAAGGGCGCAGGTCGGTTGAGCGCACCCCCGTTCTGCTGCCGATCCTTAAAGAGGCAGGCGTCGTGGATGCCGGCGGATACGGGCTGGTCGTGCTCGCCCAGGGGATTTTGTCGGCGCTAAAAGGCGAGATTGTAGAAAGCGGGATGAGCGAAGAAGCGAACCGTATCACGGTCGTTGAAGAAAACGCCGTAGAAGAGAGTATCGAGTACGGCTATTGCACCGAACTGCTGCTTAAAAGCAACGGTATCGACATGAAAGCGCTCGAGACGCAGCTTGACCCGCTCGGCGACTCGATGCTCATTGTCGGGACGCCCGAATTGACGAGAATACACATTCATACAAACGACCCCGGACGTGTCCTGTCAATCGCAACCGGCCTCGGCAGCGCAAACGATGTACAGATAAACAACATCGTCGAACAGTCCAAGCAGCGCAATCAGGCGATCAAGAACGAGTCAAGCCACAAAGAGGTCACCGGGGTTGGCGTTATTGCGGTTGCAAACGGTGAAGGTATTAAAAAGATCCTCTTGAACCTGGGCGTGGGCCGCGTCGTCAGCGGCGGGCAAAGCATGAACCCCAGCACCGCCGATATCGTTGCCGCCGTGAACGCGATGCCCAATAAAGAAATCATCATCCTTCCCAACAACAAAAATATCATCCTGACGGCCCGGCAGGCGGTCGGCTTAACCGATAAAGAGGTATCCGTCATACCGACCGGATCGATTCCCGAGGCGTTTTCGGCATTGCTTTCATTCGATAGCGAGGCCTCTCTTGAAGACAATATCGAAGGGATGGAAGAGGCGTTCGAAAACGTTAAAACGGGCGAGGTCACCTATGCCGTACGGGACG
>NZ_PFNG01000168.1:5444-10742 GCF_002791875.1 Candidatus Aquicultor secundus
TACGTCCGACGAGGTCGTGACCATCCTGGCCGGGGAACTCGTCAACGACAATGAGATCGATTTGCTCTCTGAAACCCTCGAAGAGAAGTTCCCCGACGTCGAGCTGGATGTGTATAAAGGCGACCAACCCATCTATCATTTTATTATCGGTATAGAATAAAATACGGATAAAGCCAAAGCCCGTGAAGGAGCCCATATGCCGAAAATAGCGATTGTTACCGACAGCACGGCCGACATGCCGCTGTCGTTTTATAAAGAAAACGATATCACGATGGTGCCGCTTATCGTCCGGTTTGGCGAGGATACCTACAAGGACTGGGTCGAGATGCCGCCCAAGAAGTTTTATCCGCTGCTCAAGCAGGTCGACGTCCTGCCCAAAACATCACAGCCCTCAGTTCAGGATTTCATTGAAGCATATGAGAAACACTCCGGCTGCGACCATATTATATCGATACACCTTTCATCAAAGCTGAGCGGCACGTACCAGTCCGCTTATATCGCGGCCCAGAACGTGGGCACGCCGGTAACGGTCATCGACAGTAAGCAGGCAAGCGTGGGCACTGCCGCCATCGTAAAAGAACTTATAGCTGCCCGCGATAAAAGGCTCGGTCTCGATGAAATGCTTAAGATCGCAGACGACCTCATCGGGAAAATGACGCTTTTGTTTTACGTGGATACTTTAAAGTATCTGGAGATGGGCGGGCGAATCGGCAAGGCGTCGGCACTCGTCGGGTCAATCCTGAATATAAAACCGATTCTTACCCTTGAGGACGGCGTTGTTGCGCCGTTTAAAAAGGTAAAGGGGCGCAAGAAGGTAAACAGGGAACTCATCGAGGCATTGAAGGCGGCGAGCAATGGCAAACGTCTCAGAGTATGCCTGATGCATGCCGACGCTCCTGAAGCGATAGAGGAACTTGAAGCCCTCATGCGGCAGGAGAGATTAAACTACGAACTATCAATAAAGTCAGAGCTCGGCAGCGTTATCGGCACATACACGGGGCCCGGTACCATCGGCATCCTGTTCTACCCGATCGACGAGCAACCGGCGACCCAACTTACATCCGGCAAGCGCAATCAGCAAGGCTACGACCCTTGCTGATAGTGAGGTCAAGAGACCGGGGTCCTGGGTCCAGAAGAAACTGGTGAATAGGTGAATGGGTGAATGGGGTGTGGGTCGAGAGCGTTGGTTTAAGGAAGAGGGTTGCTAGGGTGTCATTCTGAACGAAGTGAAGAATCTCGGGCGCACCAACAGTAATTGTCACTGATTAGCGTCTAGGCGTAGGAAGCCTTTATAGATGAAATGGTTGATAATAATTGTCTAATTCGCAGAACAAGAGCAACAATACCACAGCACTTAACCAACCCGTCTCAAAGGTAAAATTCGTAGGCGGGGTTACCGTGGGTCACCTGAAAAAGCTGGGGATTGAGACTGTCGGCGACCTCTTGGTTCATTTCCCGCACCGGTATCTCGATCTTTCAAGGATGCGAAAAATCGGCGAGCTGAAAGGCGGCGAGAGCGCCACCATCATCGGTGAGGTGCGCGAGGTAAAGAGCCGGCGCAGCAAGCGGGGGATGAGCGTCGTTAACGTATCCATCTTCGACGGGACGGGATATATCACCGGCACATGGTTTAACCAGCCGTTTATCACAAAGCGCCTGAAAGAAGGTATGCAGGTTACCTTTAGCGGCAAGATATCGTATAAATACCGGCAGTTACAGATAGACAACCCGTTTTACGATATCCTGAGCGAAAACAGCGCAGAGCCGATTCACTCTGGACGAATCATCCCTATCCATCCGGCGACGCAAAACCTTACCACCAACACCTTACGACGAATTATTAAGAATGCCCTGGATGAATACGGGGAGGTTCCCGAGCCGCTGCCCGCAGACCTACGTAAGCGAAACGACCTTCTCCCAAAATCAATTGCATTAAAGGAAATCCATTTTCCCACAAGCAGGGGTGCCCTGGTAAAAGCCCGCGCCCGGTTTATCTTTGAAGAACTCTTCCTCATGCAACTCGGCCTTGCAGCGCGCAAGAAGCATATCAAGACGCAAACAAAAGGCATCGCCCATAGACGGGACGGTGATCTCATTCGGAGGTTTTACGAAGCGCTGCCGTTTGAGTTGACAGCCGATCAAAAGAAAGTAATCGACGAGATACAAACCGACATGGAAAAGCCGATTCCTATGAACCGTCTCCTGCAGGGTGAGGTCGGCTCGGGGAAAACTATGGTCGCATTGGCGGCTCTGCTTACCTCCGTGCAAAGCGGCTACCAGGCGGCGATGATGGCGCCCACCGAGGTTTTAGCGAACCAGCACTATTTAAAGCTGAAGGATATGCTCGCAAACCTCGGCGTCCAAACGGCTCTGCTTACCGGCACGCTTTCCCGGAAAGAGCGCGAGAGACTCATACAAAGTGTGAGAGACGGCGATATCGATATCATCATCGGCACCCACGCGATTATCCAGGATGCGGTCGATTTCAAGCGCCTCGGTGTTGCGGTTATCGACGAGCAGCACCGTTTCGGCGTGCAGCAGCGCATCACCTTAAAAGAGAAGGGGTATTTCCCCGATATCCTGATCATGAGCGCAACTCCTATCCCGCGAACGCTCTCTTTAACCCTCTACGGCGATCTTGACGTCTCGATCATCAAAGAGCTTCCGGGGGGCAGGAAAGTGGGCGAGCACATCAAGACGGTCCTGTTAAAGGATACCCAGCGGGATAAAGCCTACGAGAAAATCCGAAGCGAGGTCGGCGCCGGCAGGCAGGCCTATATCGTCTGCCCGCTCATCGAGGAGTCGGATAAGTTGGAAGTTAAAGCGGTAACGGAAGAGGCAGACCGCCTTAAGAATGAGATCTTCCCGGATTTAAACGTCGGCCTCATACACGGCAAGCTCAAATCCGCCGAAAAAGAGGAGACGATGCGCCAATTCAATGCCGGGGAACTCGATATTCTTATCTCGACAACGGTTATCGAGGTTGGGATCGATATCCCCAATGCTACGGTCATGCTCGTCGAGGACGCCGATAGGTTCGGCCTGGCCCAGCTCCATCAGCTTCGCGGTAGGATAGGCCGCGGCGGGCACAAATCATACTGCATCCTCTTTGCGAGTATGACAACGGACGAGGCAAACCAAAGGATGGAGGCAATCCGCACCGTCAACGACGGCTTTTTACTTGCCGAAGCGGACTTAAAAATACGCGGCGAAGGCCAGATCTTCGGCACGCGTCAATCCGGCCTGCCCGATCTAAAGCTGGCAAAACTTACCCGAGACATCGAGATCCTGTCCACAGCCCGCAAAGAAGCCTTCACAATAGTAGACGCCGACCCAACCCTTGCAACCAAACAGAATCTGCCGCTGCGACACGAAGTCAAAGCAAAATTCGGCAATTCTTTAGACTGGCTGTTCCAAGCATGAGGGTTATCGCAGGCAGTGCAAAAGGACGAAAACTACATGCGCCAAAGGGACAGGCAATACGGCCTACTTCCGATAGGGTTAAAGAGGCCGTATTCAATATAATCGGCGGCCGTGTCAATGACGCTAACGTATTAGACCTTTTTGCAGGAACGGGCGGGTTTGGTATAGAAGCACTTAGCAGAGGTGCAAAAGAGACCTATTTTATAGATACGAGCAACGAAGCGGTTCGTCTGATCAAAAAAAATTTAGAAGCAACAGGGCTAGGCGATACGGCGATTGTAATTAAAGCCGATGCCAATAAAGCGATAAAAAGGTTGGTAAAGGATGGTGCTAAGTTCGATTTGATTTTTCTTGACCCTCCTTATAGAATTAGCGTATCCTTTTTAAATGCCATCCTATTTACACTGGGGCACCATGTGTTGCAATCCGATGGCTTGCTTGTTTTGGAACACTCGGCAAAAATCGAACCAAGGGCCGTTGAAGGCCTCGATGTAGAATCCACGCGCGTCTACGGGGACACGGCCGTAACGTTCTATAGCAAGAAAGATCAGAGGGGTTTGCAATGACAATAGCAGTTGTTCCGGGCAGCTTTGACCCAATAACTGCCGGTCACATAGATATTATTAAACGGGCTGCCGAGATTTACGATGAGGTGGTTGTCGGGATAGTCGTCAATCCAAACAAGCGCTGTCTTTTCTCCCTCGATGCGCGTGTCGATATGGTCAAGGAGGCGATCGGCTGGACGGATAAAATCAGGGTAGATGCGTTTGACGGCCTACTGGTTGAGTTTGTAAGAATGCACGATGCTCGTGTTATCATAAGGGGGCTAAGGGCGGTCTCTGATTTCGAGCACGAATTCCAGATGGCCCAGCTTAACCGAAGGTTAGACCCAGAAGTAGAAACAATCTTTGTAATGGCCAGTCCAGAATATGCATACTTAAGCTCCAGTATCGTTAAAGAAATCGCGCGATACGGGGGCAACATAAATGGACTTGTACCACCCAACGTAGAAAAACTGTTGCGCGATGCACTGGCTTAGCCAGGGGAGGTTTATAGTATAGATGGATATAATGGGCCTAATTGACCGGCTAGAGGACGTGATAGCAAATGGGCGAAAAATACCTCTGTCCGCGTCTGTAGTGCTACAGGAGCATAAATTATACGACATAATAGACGAACTAAGGGCGGCACTTCCGGATGAACTAAAACAGGCTCGGTGGATTGTCAAAGAACGACAAGAAATGATCGATGAGGCCGAAAAAGAAAGAAACCGGATCATCGAAGAAGCCATGATTCGTGCGGAAGCCATGGCTGATGAGAGGGAAGTGGTGAAGCTCGCCGAACGAAGGGCACACGAGTTAATCGAAGCGGCGCAGGCAAGAGAGCGTGAGATCCGCCTCGGCGCCGAAGATTACGCCGATGAGATGCTTGCCAACCTTGAAGTAAATCTGGGCAAACTTCTCACCGCCGTACAGCGCGGCCGCGACCGGCTCCAGGGACGTCTCGAACGTTAATTCGCTCATATGTAAAGCTATTATCTTTTATATATTTATTCACCAGACAATCGTTGATATACTAAACAGTTAAAGTTCTTGTGGTAATCATCACAAGAACTTTTTATATGGCTGATAGGCAAGTTGTAATAATAAAACCGATGTGTGTCATTCTGAAGGAGCGATTAGCAAATGGTAAACGGCGATTAGTTGCCATTCTGAGAGAGCGATTAGTAAACGGTGAACAGCGCTTAGTTGTCATTCTTATAGCAAATAGCAAACGGCGATTAGATGTCATTCTGAAGGAGCGAAGCGACTGAAGAATCTTGGGTGCGGAAACCTTCTTTTTATGCAGGAGGGTCTAAGCTTAGACAAACTAAAG
>NZ_PFNG01000054.1:0-1115 GCF_002791875.1 Candidatus Aquicultor secundus
AGCGGGCAAAGCCCGCTTAGGGCATTATAGGGGAAAATAGGGAGTACGGCTATAAAACCCGTGTTTTGATATAAAGAGGAACGATTGGGCAATAATAGTTGTAGGTATGCTTATCTACCGTTTGTTTGGGGAGGTGTTCTCGTTTGTTATTGCTGGGAGTATCGATGGCGACATGGGCGATCGTTCTGGTTACCCTATTATTTGCAGTCCTGTGGGTACAGGTTCTAATTCTGCATTATCGGGGCGCATTCCACCTTGTCTGGATGTGGGAGCCGGTCGTCTACTTGCCGGTTTTAGTTGTAATGGGGATAATCGCCATTTTTGTTCACGGGGTATTCCTGGAAGTTTACGGTGTTGCTTTAATGCTATCGCTGCTGATGGGTCTCTCCGGGCTCGTGTTTCATATTCAAGGGATTGTGCACGAGGTTGGCGGCTGGAACCTTGATAATATTATGGTCGGCCCGCCCCCGATATTTCCTTTGAGCCTATCTTTGATTAGCACCATCGGTATTATCGCGGCCCTTTTTGGGAGGTAGTAATGTCTGCTGAGTCGTATCCCGATTATAATGTGCTCGACCGTATGGAATTCTGGGACGATCATACCAGGCAGATCGTCGAGAGCAGGCTGTCGTCGGTGCCGCAGCCCGCCTTCTTTACAAAAGAGGAGGCGGCAACCCTGAGGGCGGCTGTTTTAAGATTATTGCCCCAGCAAAGAGAGACCCCTATCCCCGTGATGCCGTTCATCGACGAGAAGTTGGCGAAGAATCGGACGGACGGGACGCAGTACGTAGATATGCCTCCGATGCAAGAATTATGGAGGATGTTCATCCGTTCCCTTGATGAGGAAGCCGCGCATACCTATAATAAGCAAAACTTTGCAGGGCTCGACGGTGAGGCGCAGGATACGGTGCTACGGGCGCTGGAGAAAGGTGAATCTCGATCATCGACCTGGGGCCGGGTGCCGGCAAAGAGATCGTTTCAGCAGATAATAAGCATTGCAGCCATGTTTTATTACGCCCACCCGGAGGCCTGGAATGAGGTGGGCTGGGGCGGGCCCAAGCACCCCGAGAGATATGTCAGGATAGAATGCGGTCGCAAAGACCCCGAAGAGCCGG
>NZ_PFNG01000130.1:0-627 GCF_002791875.1 Candidatus Aquicultor secundus
CAGTTAACGGAGTTCTCTGCAGTAACGCTGGAAAATTACAAAACAGACTGGAAAACCCAGCGGATTGTTGAGAGAACCCTGCAAATAATGATTGAGACTTGTTCTGATATTGCTAACCATATAATTTCTGCAACCAGTACGAGGCCGCCAACAAGCTATGCGGATACGTTTAGGGTTTTGTTTGAAAATGGTGTCATTAGCGAAGAACTGTCCGGTATTATGGAGAAAATGGCAAAGTTTAGAAACGTTGTTGTCCATCAGTACGAGCAGGTAGATGCTGAGATTGTAATCAGTATCTTAAGGAAACATCTTGGCGATTTTGATAAATTTAAAGAAGCGGTTATCTCATACTTAAAAAGATTGTAACTATTTAACCGTATTCATTCTTAAACGATATAAAGAAGTTCTGCCGCTCTTACTATTTCTATACTCTTGTAAGTTTTAATACCCAGGTGGATTTTTTAAAAGATGCCGCGGAAATGGTGCGCAAGCACTATTTTCCCATCGATCGCGCAAAATCATTTGATGAGATATCTGTAAAGCCCCGGGTTTCGTAGAGGCTTTCAACCTACAATTTCCAAAGTCTTTTCAGACACGTTTTCGCTATAATACATCGCCTCCTTTTCC
>NZ_PFNG01000130.1:644-1630 GCF_002791875.1 Candidatus Aquicultor secundus
ATTCAAGGGTCGCTAATTCGACTTGCTCGGGTGTTCGCCAGGGTCCTTTTCGATAGAGCAGTTCTGTCTTGTATAGCCCGATCGTCGTCTCGGCCAGAGCGTTGTCGTATGCGTCGCCCACCGATCCGACCGAAGGGGCGATGCCGGCGTCGTCCAAGCGCTTAAGTATAGCAGATAGACGTGTACTGCGAGCCTCTGTCCGAATGATGTACCAAGCCATCTAAGGCGGCGTCACGCCGCCAGATCGCCATCTCTAGGAACTTCCGAGCGCAAGTTCCGTTTTGAGGTGTGTCGCAAGCGCCCAGCCGACAATGAAGCGGCTATACACGTCGATGACAAGGGCCATGCAGCAGCGACCGGCCCACGTTCGAACATAGGTCAGATCGGCCACCCACAATTGATTTGGTCGGGTGGCCGTGAATTTGCGGTCGACTAGATCGGCGGGACGCGCGGCAGCGTCATCGGGAATCGTCGTCTTGTACTTCTTACCTCGCCTTACGCCTTCAAGCCCGCGTATATGCATCAGGCGCTTAAGCAGTGCATCTGGCAACGGTTATGCTCTCCCGGTTAAGCTGCTTTGCAGACCTTGCGCGCTCCGTAGACACCGTAGTTGGCCTCAAAGACTCGTTCGATCTCACTACTGAGCCACTTTATCTTTGGAGCGCTCGATCCGATGGCGGACGCACGCGCCTGGCCCAGTAGGTAGAGGGTGCAAAATTGAGGACCCGGCATATGGGCTCGACCCCGTGTTGACCGCGGTATGTATCCACGTAACTGGTCATCTCGTCCGGGGACGGTCGAGCTCCTTGGCAAAAAAAACAGACGCCGACTTGAGGATCTCATTGGCTCGTCTTAACTCGGCGACCTCTTTTCTTAAGGCGTCAAGCTCAGCGATCTCTTCGTCCGACAGGCCGCGCTTGCCGCCTCTGCTTGCCGGGGCGTTTTTGACCCAATATCTGACGGTCTCCCGGTTAACGCCGAGCTTC
>NZ_PFNG01000177.1:0-422 GCF_002791875.1 Candidatus Aquicultor secundus
ATACTGCAAACGGTGGCGCTTGCAATCGGCGCCGTTCCCGTGTTTTTAATAGCGAAAGAAAAACTTTCGAGCAGGATATTAAGCCTGGCACTTGCCGCCTCGTACCTGTTATACCCGGCGCTAGAGTGGGTCAACAACGATCACTTCCATCCGGAGTCACTGGCGACACCGCTCTTGCTGTTTGCGTTTTACAGTGCCATGCGGTCAAGGTATATCGCCTTCGCGGTCTTTTCACTCGTCGCCATAACAGCGAAGGAGGACGTCGCCCTTGTTATCATGCTGATGGGCATCTATATCGGGCTCACCGGCAACCGCAAGGTGGGGTTCACCACCGCGACACTCTCGCTGGCCTGGTTTTTCGTGGGGCTTAAGTTCATCCTCCCACACTTTAACAGTGCGGGCTTTTTCTATATTCAAAACTT
>NZ_PFNG01000177.1:448-19387 GCF_002791875.1 Candidatus Aquicultor secundus
GTGCTATCCATCGTCGGGCAGGAGCGCAAACTCATGTACCTTTTAGAGCTTCTTGCGCCGATGGCCTTCTTCCCGCTCATGAATATCGAGACGCTTCTGATAGCGCTGCCCACCCTGTTCTCGAACCTGGTGAGCCAGCAGGGCTATATGGACTCGATACAGTACCATTACACCGCGACCATCATCCCGTTCGTTTTCGTTTCGGGCATCCTCGCAATCGAGAAGCTGGGGCTTAAAGCCAAAGGCAAGGTGCTTATGGCGGGGCTCATTATCGTCGCAGCCCTGGTATCCAACTACTACCTGAGCCCATCACCGCTCTCACCCAACTTTACCCGCGGCTACTGGACGAATAGCAACGAGCGAAGGGGCAGCATGGATGAGGCGCTCTCCTTGATACCGAAGGACGCTGCGGTGAGCGCATACTGCAGCATGGTGCCGCATCTGGCCCACCGGCAGAAGATTTACGAGTTTCCCAATCCGTTTAAAACCGTAAATTGGGGCGTTAGGGGAGAGCACCCGCATAAGAAAGCCTTGATACAGTATGTGGTAGTAGATGTGAAGAACCTGCCGGGTGACCAGCGTTTGTTGATAGATGAACTTAGAAATAAGGGCTTCAGGCAAATCTTCAACCGGGACGAGATCCTGGTTCTTAAGAGAAAGTAAGAGCGCGTATGGCCGGTGATCGCTTCTCACGGATATTACGAATAGCGGGACTTATACTGATCGCCGTTGGCGTGTTTATCTTGCTGAAGATAAACTATACCGATGTTGAGACAAGCTATACCCAGGAACGGATGCACGACGAGTGGATAAAAGCCGAGAACCGCACCCGGGGCAGTGACTTCCACGAGGACCTGCCGGTTGTATCGGCCCCATCCCGGCGTACGGCATCGACCAAACGCGAAACAGCATCCTCGACCGAAACCACATCTTCAATCGCGCGGGATCAAAAAGCGGTCAAGCGGGTTGCGGTGGCGCATCTAAAGCCATTCGCCAGAATCGTTATCCCGCGAATCAGTCTTGACGCCATCGTGGTGCAGGGGGTTGACGAGCAGGCCCTCGCACTTGGGCCGGGCCATATGGAAGAGACCGCCTATCCCGGCGAGGTGGGCAACATGGTTATCTCAGGCCACAGGGTAACGCACAGTCACCCGTTTTACTACCTCGACGAGCTAAAAAAAGGCGACCCCATCGAGATTTACTCGTTGTCAAACAAGAAATATACCTACTACGTGGTCGGTCAAAAAGTCGTTATCCCTACCGATGTGAGCGTAATCGCGCCCACCAAAGACAAGACCTTAACTCTTACCACATGCAACCCGCGCTACAGCGCAAAAACACGGCTTATCATCACCGCCAAGATGTTGGACGAAGATAAGCTCCTGAATTAGATTTACCGCAGGATGGTCTGCATGCGGCTCGGGCCGACCGAGATCATCTCGATTGGAACGCCGGTCATCTCCTCAAGTCTAACGATGTAGTCCTGCGCCGCCTTGGGCAGTTTATCGTAGGAGTCGGCGCCCGATATATCCGTGTTCCAGCCCTCCACTTCCTCGTAGACCGGGGTGCATTTGTGGAAGATACTCTGGTGGCACGGCATCTGCTCGTAGAGCTTGCCCTCGTGCTCGTAGCCGACGCATATCTTAATGGTCTCAAACCCCGAGAGGACGTCAAGCTTGGTAAGGGCGATGCCGGTCAGGCCGTTTATTCTGGCGGCGTACTTGGCGATAACGCCGTCAAACCAGCCACAGCGCCTGGGGCGCCCGGTCGTCGTGCCGTACTCACCGCCTACGCTTCGCATGGTCTCACCGGTATCGTTCTCCTGCTCGGTTGGGAAGGGGCCCGCTCCGACTCTGGTGGTATACGCTTTAACGATGCCGATGATGCGGTTGATGCGCATTGGGCTTACCCCGGCGCCGACGCACGCCCCACCGGCAATCGGCGAGGAGGATGTCACGAACGGGTACGTCCCGTGATCGAGATCGAGCATCATGCCCTGGGCGCCCTCGAAGAGCACGTTCTTGCCGCCATCAAGCGCCTCGTTGATAACCCGGCTGGTATCGCCGATG
Organism: Candidatus Aquicultor secundus; assembly: GCF_002791875.1. NCBI lineage: Bacteria > Bacillati > Actinomycetota > Candidatus Aquicultoria > Candidatus Aquicultorales > Candidatus Aquicultoraceae > Candidatus Aquicultor > Candidatus Aquicultor secundus. Next base: position 2,518 of record NZ_PFNG01000177.1, read on the forward strand.
AGGTTTTTAAGCCGCTCGGCATGCAAGAGGTACTCATCCATAATCTGGTCGATATCCAGAGGATCGACATCGTAGATTTTGGTTAAAACCTGGTTTTTAAAGTTAAGCGCGACTTCAAGCTTTTCCCGGAAGATCTTCATGTCCATCAGGTCCTGCATGCGAAGGCCCACACGCGATGCTTTATCGGTGTAGGCCGGGCCTATCCCTAAACCCGTCGTGCCGATTTTTGACTTGCCCAGTTTCACTTCGGATGCCTGGTCGAGCGCCCGGTGGTACGGCATAATGAGATGGGCGTTTGTACTGACTACGAGATTTGGCTCGCCGATGCCGATGTCTTTTAAGAGATCAAGCTCCATGATGAGGGCCTGGGGATCGATAACCAATCCCGAGGCGATGACCGAGACGACATGCGGGCGCAGTATCCCTGACGGCAATAGATGAAGTTTGAGCTTATGGCCTTCGGCGATTACCGTGTGCCCGGCGTTGTGTCCTCCCTGGTAGCGAACGACCATATCCATGTCGTTGGCCAGCCAGTCTGTAACCTTTCCTTTTCCTTCGTCACCCCATTGAGTGCCGATTAAAATCGTTGCAGGCATTATTTCCTCCCAGATACTTGATTAAGAATTATGCTTAAGAATCGCGCGTGCAGCGACGATGCCGCTTGCCGAGGACTGCATGAGCCCCCGCGTAACCCCGGCCCCGTCACCGATGGCATATAGGTTGTTAATTTCGGTCTCCAATTGCGGCGTGAGTTTCATCCTCGATGAATAAAACTTTACCTCTACGCCGTACAGGAGCGTATTTCTCGAGTTAACCCCCGGCGCCAGTTTATCGAGCACCGTGAGCATCTCTCTGATATCGGATAGATAGCGATACGGCAGCACAAAGCTTAAATCGCCCGGCGTCGCATCGGTAAAGGTCGGCGCGGTCGTTCCCCGTGCAATCCGCTCGGGGGTTGAACGCCGCCCGTCCATTAAGTCTCCAAGGCGCTGCACGATGATGCCTTCACCAAGCAAGTTCGCCAACCGTGCGATATACTTGCCGTACTTGATCGGCTCTTTAAACGGCTCGGTAAACACCGTCGAGACCAGCAGGGCGAAGTTGGTGTTGTCCGTCTTTTTATCCGCGTAGCTGTGCCCGTTGACCGTCGTAATCCCATCGGTCGACTCGGGAGCGACAATACCGTACGGGCAGACGCAGAACGTGCGCACCCTATCCTGAAACGACTTCGATGTATAGATGAGCTTTGGCTCGTAAAGCTCTTCTGTCAACGGCTCCATAACGACCGCGGGAACCTCGACGCGCACCCCGATGTCGACGGCGTTGTTGACCGGGGCCAGCCCGAGGCGCCTGGCCTCTACGTTAAGCCAATCCGCGCCTTCCCTACCGGGGGCCACGATGATGAACCGGCCGGTGATCTCTTCGCCCGACCCGGTTCGCACACCGACCGCACGCCCGTCCTCGACCAGGATATTTATCACCTGAACGCCCGTTTTAATATCGATCGCGGGATCGAGGTGGCGCTTCATCAGCTTCAAGATATCGTTACTGCGATCGGTCCCCATGTGGCGGACCTTCTGCGGAACAAGCCTCATGTCCGCAAGGGTTGCCTGGCGTTGCAGCTCGCGTATCTTCTCATCGTCGGTGCCGTGCACCACATCGGTCGCACCAAAGGCACGATAGACGCCATCGACATAGTCGACCAGCCTTGCAAGTTCCGCCGTTCCCACGTAATCCGAGAGCCATCCACCGATCTCGGTTGAGAGGGTAAGCTTGCCGTCGCTAAAAGCGCCGGCGCCTCCCCAACCCGAGGTAATACGGCATGGCTCACAATGGGCGCATTTTCCCGTAAGCCTCTCAGGACATTTTCTTTTGTTAATATCCGGCCCCTTCTCAATGATAAGAGTTTTTAGCTTGCTCTCTTTTACGAGTTCAAGCGCGGAAAATATACCCGCGGGGCCGCTTCCGACAATGATGACATCATACTCTGCCATCCGTTACACACCTTTTATACGCACAAAAAAACTCAAACAGAAGGCTCTTGGGATACTCCCTACAACCCCGCCGTCCATCCGAGTCTGGCGTTTTTCATTTGGTTGTCCGCATTGCAAATGCAGACCGATCACGCACGTTTCAAGGTTATGCGTTTGTACCATTGCACGCCTTAAAATGTGAACATGTGCGTAATTAGCATAGCTAAACGACCAGCTAAAGTCAAGAAAACAGCCGGGAGTCGTATGCTCCCGAACCTGCTTTCAGGTATAATATTCAGCAATCGGGGGACGAGTAGTGGGTATGATAATGAGTTCGATATCGCCTTTATCGTACTCGGCCTGCACGAGATGACCGTTCAGGGCGCTAAAGAAGCGCTTAAAAAGGCCAGGCGGATTTCAAAACGCCTGGTGATAATGGAATTCGGCTTCGCGCGCTGGCCCGCCTTCTGGAAAAACTTCAAATACTTCCTGATAACCGAGCCAAAAGGCTTCTTCGAGTTCACGAAACAAAATGTCGGCGAGATGATAAAACAGGTCGGCTGGACCATCCAAAAAGAAAACGAAAGCTTCCCGTTTGTAACCTATGTCTGTGAGTAGATGATAGCCCTGGGAGATTTACATCCACTCAGAAAGATCTGATTTCAGGAATTCGTCCACGGGGATTCCGTCGCCCCCGATTAGAAGTTTATGCTGTGGAGTAAAGGCTTTGCTAAAAGCGGTCATGCCCGACAGAACACCTTTAGTTCGACCGCTTTTAACCTCAATGGCTGTAAGCTTGTTTCCTCTGCGGATGACAAAATCAACTTCTTTATCGCCCTCACGCCAGTAAAATAGCTCGATCTTACCACTGGATGCGATGTTTAAAAGGTGGGCTCCGACAGCCGACTCAACAAGACGACCCCAAAAACTACGGTCCCTCTTGGCCTCTTGGAAAGATAAATGAGATTGGGCCGTTATAAGCGCCGTATCGAATACCTGTAGCTTTGGGCTTGAGCCCCTTCTGCGCACAGCTTGACCTGAAAACTTGCTCAAGCCCGTAACAAAACCAGCACCTCTTAACAACTCTAAATAGTGTGCGAGGGTGGTTGTATTCCCCGCTTCCTGCAATTGTCCCAACATCTTTTGATATGAAAGAACTTGCCCGGAGTATTCGCATGATAGGTAAAAAAGTCTTCGCAGAAGTGCCGGCTTATCAACACGGGTCATCAGCAAAATGTCACGAGATATCGTGGTCTCTATTAACGAATCTTGAATATAACGTATCCGGCGTTCCGGCTCCTCAGTAAGCGGGGCGGCTCCAGGGTATCCCCCGTAATAGATAAAGGTATCCACATCCCAGCCAAAATATTCCTGGCACTCCAAGAACGACCAATGGCCAACTCTAATAACCTCAAATCTTCCGGCCAAACTTTCCGTAAGGCCTCTCTGCATGAGAAGTGGTGAAGAACCAAGCAAAACTACCCGTAAAGGGGTATTTTGAAAGGTATCTTCATCCCATAAGCGTTTTATTACCTCAGGCCAATTCAGTATTTTTTGAACCTCATCCAAGACTAAAACAGCGTCCTTTTTACCTGCCGCCTTCAAGCGCCCAAGTTCCCACTGCTGTTCCAGCCAGGTCTCGTCCCTCATGGTAGGTTGATCGGCCGATGCATAGTGAGAAGGTATATTTACCTCCTCAAGAACTTGCTTAACAGCCGTTGTCTTACCAACCTGGCGTGGCCCATAAAGAACCTGGATAAACCGGCGCGGTTCAGAAATTCTTCCGATTAATTTTTGGTTTATATCCCTGACGTAAAGTTTCAGCACGTCTACACCCTCTTTGATATTTTACTCAATATGTTGAGTAAAATAACTCAACATATTGAGTAATTTTATTACTAAGCGTGCTGGCCGTCAACTCTCTCTTCCTTGTTTTACCTTGTTGTAATGAATCATCTGTCGCACCCAAACTTCGTTAAGAGAACCTTCGCAGATAAAACTCTTGCGCAAATCATTGATTGTAGCTACAATGTAGCTACAATACTTGTCCGACCGGCGAGGAGCAGTTCATGGCAATTCGCGTTACCGATTTTCCACATTTTAAGAACGAAGAGGAAGAGCGCGAATTTTGGAAAACCCATAGCGTTACTGAATTTCTTGACGACATGGAGGATGTGACTGATGAGATAATAGTCACACGCCCGAAGAAACGATTATTATCATTTCGGATCGACGATGAGGTTATCGAGCGCCTTCAAAAGCTTGCTCAGCGCAAGGGAATTGGTTATCAGACATTAATGCGGGTTTGGGTTATCGAGCGCCTTGAAGAGGAAGAGAGACGCGCTGGTTAAGTTAATTTAAAAGCCCTCTACATGCAATCACGGCTTTATCCACCATTACAAAATCCCTCTATCTGCAACCGATTTCAGAAACTCCTTGCGAAAGTACTGTATATGAGGAAGATAATCGAGATACAAGGCCAGGGTCCTGGTTTCATATGAAACCCGCTCTTTTTCATCTACACTAAACAACAGGATACCCCTGGTGAGAATCTCCCCCTGAATGGCAAGCGACATATCATTCATGACTCGCACGTCTATTGGCGCAAGCCCGCTTAGCTCTTCGATCTCGCGACCCAGGGTTAGCTCCTCATCTAGCGACAGGATTGAATGCGGCCTTACATAGAGGGCAATGTCAATATCGCTTCCCAGGTGGATGTCTCCCTTGGCGTAAGACCCAAACAGATACGCGCTCACGACAGGGTATTTGGCCAGGATTTTGTTTAAGCTTCCGGTCAAAGCGGCAACTGTTTTCTCCGTTATATTTTCGCTTCTTTTTTTAGCGCTCATATCACTCATATTATAGCCTGATCCTCAACGGTGTACACGTGTTAATAGTAACGATTGGATTCGGCACTGTAAACTGCATGTGCAACGCCAGGAAACCTGCCGAACCGATCGCCGTGCTCTCGTTGTCTGGCACTCCCGTTGTCTAACGCTTGACACCGAAAACCCAATAAAATACCTTGAAACAATGAGCTTGAGGATTTCGAACTATAAGTTAACGCGAGACATGATCAAAGACGCCGCGTTGCCGGCGATCTACAGCCGTGGCCGTGAATATTATCAAGACGGCAAGGTTGTGGATTGGGAGGAGCACGAGCCGGGATACATCACGGGCACGGTTAGAGGTTCCGGAAACCACCGTTACACAACCGGAATCGACTTCAGGGACGGGGACCTTGATTGTTGGTGCAGTTGCCCGTACGACCGGTCGGATGTCTGCAAACACGCGGTAGCCTTAGCCCTGACCTACCTGGATTATAGCTCGCAACCGATAAAAGAAGACGTTCATCCAAGAGGGTTTAACCAGCTCGCAATAGAGGGCCATGGCGGCTATGTCCCGTGGCAACTTGCCCTGGATAAAATCGTTGGTTCAACCGCGCCGGAGCGAAAAACCGGCTACTACCGCCTTATATATCGACTAGGCGTAACCATAAATTCCCAATTGGCGATCGAACTCTTTAAGGCGCGAATTGGAAAAAACGGCAAGGGACAGGAGGAGCATTATTACTATGACCCGATGTCGCCGAGCACATTCGTTCGTGACAGGGATAAAGCTATTTTGGGTTTATTTGCTTTTGGCAGAACGCTGATTTATTCCACGACCTATATTTCACCCGATATCATCGATCCCCTGCTGAGGATGCTTGCCGACGAAGAACATGTTTTTCTCGGTTCTACCCAGATAAAGGCGCATATAGCTTTAGCCCCGGTAAAGGCTGTCCTCTCCCTTATTGAGGATGGCGAGAACCATAAATTCGAAGTATTGTTTTATCCTGAAAAAATCAACGAAGTCAAAGACAAGCTTTTTGTCCTGGGTGAGAGCAAACCATGGGTAACCAACGGTCATGGTTTTTTTCCTCTCGAAACAAATCTGCCCGGCTCAGTTCTCAGGGCGTTCTTAAAGGAACCGCACGTTGTTAAAGAAGAGCAGGTTTCGCTTTTTATGGAGCGCTACTACGACCCGCTCTTAGATAAAAATGCGTTAGAAATAAAAAGCACCAGGATACAGGATGCCCGGAACGACATTCAGCCGCGACCGGTCCTCTACCTGGATGGAGGTAACAAGGGTCTTATTCTAAAGCCCTGTTTCGCCTACGGCGACGGCCCCCCTCAAGTAAAGCCGGGCGCTTCAGCGAAGATACTAAAAGCTACGAGCGACGGCGATTCGTTTTGGGTTCGACGGCGACTGGATGATGAAGAGAACGCCCGCAAGATGCTTGAAGAAGCAGGCGTTATGCTCGACCCTACCGGAACCGGCTGGCTCGACGGTGACGACGCTTTAGATTTTCTGTCGTATTCGGTTGCTCCATTAAAAGCTCGGGGCTGGGAGGTCGTGGGAGAAGTCGGTTCTCTTCGCCTGAATAGAGCCAGGCCGAAAGTTGGAGCGAGAATATCGTCGGGCATCGATTGGTTTGATCTCAACCTTGAGATCGGCTACGGCGATTCGCTTGTCGATATCTCCACCGTGCTGGCAATTTACAAGTCGGGAAGAAAGTATATCCAGTTGGATGACGATAGCTGGGCGCAATTGCCGCTTGACTGGCTGCATAAAGTAACCGCGCCTCTTGAAGAACTGGCGGATATTGAAGGACAGGAAATAGCCGCTGCCACAAACAACGGCAAGCTAAAACTCAGGTCGCACAATATCCCGCTGGCGGAAGAAATCCTGTCGGGGGTGGATCTAAGATCAATTCCCTCTTTTGATATGCTAAGAGAACGACTTGATTCGTTCAAGGGGATAGAGAAGGTCGATATCCCCCACGGGTTGACAGCGACGCTCAGGGAATATCAAAAAGACGGCCTGGATTGGCTTGGCTTTCTCTCGAGCTTTTTCTTTAACGGCATCTTAGCCGATGACATGGGCCTGGGGAAAACCGTCCAGACGCTCGCCCATCTTTTACGGGAGAAAAACGAGGGGCTTGCCACAAAACCCTCGTTAATTATAGCGCCGACCTCGGTCTCGTATAATTGGAAGGAAGAAAGCCGCCGCTTTACGCCGGATTTAAAGGTATTGGTGCTTACCGGCCCACAGCGACACCAGGGGTTTGAAGATATAGCAGGTGCCGATATCGTTATCACCACGTATGCCCTGCTGCGCCGCGATTTTGAGAAGCTACAGAAGCACGCGTATCACTACATAATCCTTGATGAGGCCCAGTTTATAAAGAATCCGGCAGCCCAAACGAGCAAGCTTTGCAAGCGTTTAATTGGGAATCATAGGTTAGCCCTGACGGGTACGCCGATGGAGAATAATCTTACCGAAATCTGGTCGATTTTTGATTTCCTGATGCCGGGGTTATTGGGCAGCCACAAAAGTTTCCAGAAACGGTATGAAAAACCGATCGCGAAAACCGGGGATATGGTGGCGCTTCAGAGACTGAAAAGAAGGCTGAAACCCTTTATCTTGCGAAGGGTAAAGCGGGATGTCGCAAAGGAACTGCCGCCTAAAACTGAGATCGTCGCTTACTGCGAAATGACTTCATCCCAAAGAACCCTTTACCAGCAGGTTTTAAATACCTACCGGGCTAAAGTGTTTGAATCGATTGCCACAAAAGGCATAGAGCGGTCGCATATTACGATTCTCGACGCCCTTTTAAAGTTACGGCAGGTCTGCAATAACCCCCAACTTCTTAAGGTCGCCCCGCATAAAGTAAAGACATCCGGCAAAATGGAGCTTTTTGAGGAGATGGTCGGGCAACTTGCAAACGAAGGGCACCGCGCCCTCGTTTTCAGCCAGTTTACGCAAATGCTCGGCTTGTTAAAGCGATGGCTCGATAGCAAGAATATCCCGTATTGTTACCTGGACGGGCGTACGCGCGACCGCTCGAAAGTCATTAAGGAGTTTAATGAAGGCGATGTTCCTCTGTTTTTAATAAGCCTTAAAGCCGGCGGCACGGGGCTTAATCTTACCGCCGCCGACTATGTCATCCACCTTGACCCCTGGTGGAATCCTGCGGTCGAGAACCAGGCCACGGACAGAGCCTACCGCATAGGCCAGGATAAACACGTGTTTGTCTATAAAATGATTACCAAAGACAGCATCGAAGAGAAAATACTCGTGCTCCAGGAGCACAAAAAAGCGCTGTTCGATAACCTCCTATCCGAAGGCGACCTGGGCAAATCCCTTACCAAAGACGACCTGGAAGAGCTTTTTAGACGGGTAGATGTATAAAAACACGAGACGAAGTAAGCAACGTCGATTTTAAAAGCCTATCGTTCATTTTCTTCTAACAATCTGTTGGCAAGTTCCCGCATATACCCGATATCCGGGCCGAAGTCCTTGCCGTATTCGTGAAGCAGGGTTCCCTCATAGATAAGCTCGTGGGCCTCTTCGCCCAGGATATCCCCTGGGTAATTATCCGTGAGGTAAACATTCAAAAGGAAATACGAGTTTCGCGCTTTCCAGGGTTCGAGTTTGCCGGCCTCGATCTGGCCCAGAAACCAAAGGGTGAGGCGGCCCAGCATATGGCGGGCATCGTCGATCTCGCCCTCCTCGATCTTTAACGCGATTGGTTCGACAACAATGAACACGTCGCGCGTTACCTCTTCTGCATACTGACTAAACGGGATATCCGGTCGCATAGTATATGTATATTCCATTAAACCGCATAACTCAACAAGAGAAGCATCGAATCGCCATTTTGACTATAAGAATGACGCCATATGATATCGCTTAAGCTCTTGCTTTACTATCTAAAGTCATCAGAATAGCAGATGCAAGGTAAAGGACCAACACGACCCCATACCACTTAAAAATACCGGGAGTCAACGCCATATAGAATCCTGTCGGAAGAGCCAGCAAAAACGCGCCATACATGAGCAACGGTTTCTTGATAAGAATAGAGGCCATGGCGAGGCACGCGGGAAGGAGTACCATAACAAAAGTATTAAATACAACATCGCTGCGAACCGGCCCATTATACGGATTAGTAAAAACCATCCTCACCCAATAATAAACAGCAAGGGCTGCAGCGAATAGCCCGCTAATCAACGCAACTTTATGGATAATTGATCTCCCCTTGGGCTTAAATTGCCTCATCTACCCTCCTATTTGCTAGAAGTTTTAATTATTTTACAAAAATAGTTACCAATATACCAGGAACCATAAATATAATATCGAATATTCGGCGATTGTATTGTTTGTAAAGATTTCTATTTGAATGTTGTTATCTATTTATATTATGTTTTTATATCATAATATAGTTGGGTGTTTGTACTCCATTAACACATGCAACTTGCAACCTAGTAAAGGAGGTGAGCACAATGCAATAAACCAACCTGCTATAATACGAAGGCCAATCAAACACACAATAACTTAAATGCACATGTCAAGAAAGGAGAATGTGACCGATGAGAAGATTTGTCTCACTTATTCTTATGGTTGCCCTTGTTTTGTCTCTGTGTCTGGCACCAATGGCCACAGCCCAAGCAGGCATCAAAAGCGAAAAAATCTTAAAGCCAGAGAAAGGCAGCTACGTCGTCCTTGATAAAGTGGAGTTTATCCAAACTGATAATGGTTCGACAGTTAATATCAAGGATTCTTTCAAGACGAATCAGACAATCGAAGCATACAATATTAAGGTCGACGGGAAAAAGGGAACGTATAAAACTGCAAAGATTGAGACCACTACTGTCGAGGAAACAGCGGGTACGAGTGGTGTGTCTGCTGCAACAGTAACGCGTTATAATTGGGTAAAACTCGTTACAGATGATCCGGTAGGCTACGACTTGTGTTCTACTAAATTAAGGGTAGACTGGTATGATTATGGAAGCTCGCTTGCCTTTAAGAGCCACAGCATAAGCCCATGGGCGGCCTATCCATCGCAAGCAGGTACTCACTGGCATATTAGCAGCTATTGGATTGGCGACCCGTACATTTACTATGCATGGTCGAGAATGGATCAATCAGGGAATGGAAAGTATTATAATTGGGACTTCGGTGACGATGCACAGCGAACAGACGTCGCTCACTATATAACAATTACGTGCTACGCCGGTGGTTATGCCGAGCGCACTATAAGTTGGACTCGAAGCGGAGAATATTGGTGGCTCTTAGATCTGGATGTATATAGTGGTTACGGCTCGTATTAGCTCATAACGCCTAACAAGAACTAATATGCGCAAAGCGGGCGGAGAGTTTTTCTCCGCCCGCTGCTATTTCATTCATGGGTTACCGATTAGACCATTTACCGGCTCGCCAAGCTTACTCTACTCCACAGCGCTTCTTAAGCCGCTCCCAGTTCTTGTCAACCTGGGACTGGAATTCTTCGATAAGGTGCTCGTTGCCCGGTTTGAAGAAATGCTTGAAGCGGCCCTGCGGCTTCAAGAATTCCTCGACCGGCCTAAGCCCCTTTGCCGGCTTGAAGTTAAGCTTCCACTCGCCGTCTTCAACCTCGTAGAGCGGCCAGAATCCGGTCTGTACCGCAAGTTTTGCGATCTCAACCGTCATCTCATTTGGCGTCCTCCAGCCACGCGGGCAGGGAGACATTACGTTAATAAACGCCGGGCCGTCAACTGCGAAAGCCTTCTCGGCTTTGTTGACCAGGTCTTTCCAGTGGCTGATACTCGCCTGCGCAACATACGGGATGTTGTGGGCCGCCATAATCTGGGTAAGGTCTTTTCGCGCCTGCGGCTTGCCCTGGCCCACTTTGCCGGCCGGCGACGTTGTCGTCGCTGCGCCAAACGGGGTTGCGCCCGAGCGCTGGATGCCGGTGTTCATATACGCGCCGTTGTCGTAGCATACGTAGAGCATGTTATGGCCGCGCTCCATCGCACCGGAGAGCGACTGCAAACCGATGTCATACGTGCCGCCGTCGCCGCCGAACGCCACGAATTTTATCTCTTTATCCGCAGGGATTTTCCCTCTTCTCTTAAGCGCATTGTAAGCCCCCTCGACGCCGCTCATTGTGGCGGCCGAGTTCTCGAACGCGTTGTGAATAAACGGGGTACCCCACGCGGTAAACGGATACGGGGTCGTCGAGACCTCAAGGCACCCGGTTGCCGAACCGGCGACTACCGGGTTATCCGTGCCCAGCAGCACCTGGCGAACTGCGATGGAGGCTCCGCAACCGGCGCACAGCCTGTGACCGCCGGTAAGGCGCTCTTCTTTATGACTAAGCTCTTTAATAGTTGCCATCTGCCTCCTACTCCTTTACTCCAAGTAATGTAACGGCCTCGCGCGGGGCTTCTTCGCCGCGCGCCACCTTCTGCAGGTCCCCGAAGACCGTCTCGATCTGGTCCGGGCCGGTATCCCTACCGCCAAGACCATATACGTAGCCCTGAACATGCGGGCGTTTTGTAGTGTTATAAAGTGCCGCTTTTACCTCCATGTAGACCGGTCCGCCCGGTGCACCGATGGAATCGGAGCGGTCCATAACCGCAACGGCCTTTAAGTGCGAAAGCGCATCTGCCATCTCGGCAGACGGGAACGGCCTGAAGAGCCTCGGCTTTAGAAGGCCGACTTTCATGCCCTTATCGCGCAGTTTGTCGACGACATACTTCGCCGTGCCGGCGGTCGATCCCAGGACAATAACGGCGATATGCGCGTCATCAAGGCGATACTCCTCGAACAGGCCATAGGTCCTGCCCGAGAGCTTGCCGTATTCTTTCGAAACCTTCAACACGACATCTTTTGCGTTCTCGAGAGCCACGCGCATGGCTTTTCTCTGCTCGTAATAATACGGCGGCATCGCAAACGGACCGAAGGTCATCGGATTATCCGTATCGAGCAGTGCGCGCTTTGGCACATACTCACCGACGAACTTCTTAACGACCTCGTCGTCTAAAACATCAAAGCGATCGATTGCATGGCTTGTGATAAAGCCATCGTGCATGATCATGACCGGCAGCATTACCTTCTCGTGCTCGGCCACACGCATCGCGATAATCGTGTTATCGTATGCCTCCTGGGCGGTCTCACCGAACATCTGCACCCATCCCATATCACGTGCACCCATCGAATCGGAGTGGTCACAGTGAATATTGATTGGGCCGGAGAGCGACCGGTTGACGTTGTGCATAACGATAGGCAGCCTCATCGCGGACGCGATAGAGAGTTCCTCCCACATGAGCGCAAGGCCTTGAGACGAGGTTGTCGTCATAACCCTGGCCCCAGCGGCCGATGCGCCGATGCACGCGCTCATCGCGCTGTGCTCGCTCTCGACGTTGATATACTCGGTATCTACCACACCGTTCGCCACGTAGTTTGCAAACTCCTCGACGATGGTTGTCTGGGGCGTAATCGGATATGCCCCAACAACATCGGGGTTGATTTGCTTCATGGCAAGCGCACATCCCGCGTTACCGGTCATGGCAACAGTCGTCTGCTTTGTAGTCGCTTTATTAGCTGTTGTCGCCATTATTTCTCGCCTCCTTCTTCGACCATTGTAATGGCTTTTGTCGGACAGACATTGGCACAGATGCCACAGCCCTTGCAATGATCGTAGTCAAAACTGTCCCATTTCTCGTCTTTAACGCGAATGCTCGAGTCTGGGCAATTAATCCAGCAGATAAGGCAATTCGTGCACTTTTCTTCATCCCAAATCGGCCTATTCGAACGCCATCCGCCGGTCTTATAATCAGCGGCATTGCCCGCCTCGGGGATGGTAGCGCCCAGCGGGTGCTTCTTCCAGCCCCAATTCTCAATGCCTTTAATATTCCATTTGGTTTGCGTCTTTATCTTAGTTTTGCTCATTATTCTGCTTTCACCTCCGCATAGGCGCGCTCGACGGCTTTTACGTTGCCCTCGATGATCTCCTCGGAGAACTTCTTGCCGAACGACTTACGCAGATACTCCGTCACATTCTCGATCGGCATTATGCCTGTAACCCGAACCAGCGCACCCATCATGGGCGTATTTGGAATTGCACGGCCGATCGTCTCCTTCGCGATCTTAGTCGCATCGACCGTATAGACCTTGCGGCCTTTTAGCTTCATGGCTTTACGAATAGCAGCCGGTTCCTCATCGGTGTTGATAATTAAAACACCGTCGGTATCCAACCCTTCAGTAACATCAACCGCACTCAAAAGCGTCGAGTCGAGAACCACGACGATTTCGGGATTGGTAATGCTGCTGCGAATGTGGATAGGCCCGTTGCTGATTCGCGTAAACGCCAAGATCGGAGCGCCCATTCTCTCAGGGCCGTACTCCGGAAACGCCTGGAAATACTGGCCTTGCGAAAGGGCCGTCTCTGCCAGGAGCTTTGCGGCCGTAACCGCGCCCTGGCCGCCCCGTGCGTGCCAGCGAATCTCAGTAAGTTTTTCCACTCCCATTGTCACCTCCGAAAATATCTAAGCTCCCACAAGCCAATGGCCACTAGCCAAAGGTTAATAGAAGTAAACTACATTTCCCGCCTTCCTTCAAGGGCGCGACCTAAGGTTATTTCGTCGGCATACTCAAGATCCCCGCCCACGGGCAGACCGCTGGCGATGCGTGTGACCTTGATACCGAGGGGTTTGATTAGCCGCGCAAGATACATCGCCGTGGCCTCGCCCTCGATATTGGGGTTGGTCGCGACTACAATTTCGCGCACATCTTTTTTTTCGCCAAGCCGCTTTAAGAGTTCTTTAACCCGGATATCATCCGGCCCGATGCCGTCGATAGGAGAGATCGCTCCCTGCAAAACGTGGTAAAGACCCTTAAACTCGCCGGTTTTTTCAAGCGCGACGATGTCCCTGGGTTCCTCCACAACGCAGATAACCGCCTGGTCGCGGCCTGGGTCCTTGCATAATTCGCATATTACCGCATCGGTAACGTTAAAGCACTCATCACAAAAGCGTATTTTATCTTTTACCTCATCGATGGCCCGCGCCAGTTTTTTCGCATCATCCGGCGATGCCTTGAGGATATAAAAAGCAAGTCGTTGTGCGGTTTTCGGCCCGACCCCCGGAAGCTTGGAGAGCTCCTCGATCAGGCTTGCAACCGGGCCAGCGTAGTAGGACATAGCTTACTATAACACCTTACTTTCTCGTTGTGGCTGCAGCTATCAGTTCATAGGACTCAGCTTATTTATAGATTTACACTGATTTTCTAGAGATGGCTGAGAACTGATAACCCCTTTATTATACCTGATTCTTAAAAATAATTCTTGGACAAAAAAGCGCCGGCTCAAGAGATGTCGGCGCTCGTAAACGATCTTTATCCCAGGCCCCTGGACCCTCTTTTAGAATCCCGGTAAGCCCAGACCACCTAAGCCGCCCGCCAAAGGCCCGGTTACCTCGGCCATCTTCTTCTGCGCAAGGTCCTGGGATTGGCGTAGCGCTTCATTGACCGCCGCTACGATCATATCCTCGAGGATCTCGACGTCTTCGGGATCGACCACCGAGGGGTCTATTCTTACCTCAAGAAGCTGTTGCTTGCCGGTCACGACGGCTTTAACCGCGCCACCGCCCGCGCTCGTCTCTATTTTGGTTTCCGCCAGTATTGCTTCGGCCTTTGCCATATCGGCCTGCATCTTCTGGATTTGCTTCATCATGTTCCCGTACTGTGGACCGCCCTTCATCTATGTGCCCTCCTGGTTTTTAATCTCTTCAATCGAAATTTCTTCGACTATCTTAGCACCAAATGTATCCCGAACCAATTTAATATAATCATCTGCGGGTATCATATCAGACGGGGTGAGGCCGTCTTCCGCCGTGGTATGCGTAACCGCCACCGTCTTGGCGCCGCCACCGGTTGCGCCACTCGCTACACCGCTAACCGTGCTGCTAATTCCATCATTGGCTTTGCCGCCGGTTGCTTCATTGGCTGCTTCCTTGGCAAGCTCACACACTATCGGGATGGTAACCCCGCTTGCGGTCTTGAGCACATCGCGGAGCAGCTTCAGATTTTCCGGTGTTTCTACAAATGCCTTATCGCTCTCTTTAAGGGCGAGCACCAATCTCCCGTCTTCGACGCGGTCGAGTACGGCCCGCGCAAAGAAGTCGTACCGCGAGCGCTTCTTTTCTTTTATGATTTTTAAAACCTGCGGCCAGGCCCGCTTCACCAGCTCCATATCGACTATGGCGCCCGCCGGCATCCCCTGCCCCTTTGCGGGGGTGCGGTGCGGGACATCTTTTGCGGTCGCCCCGCCCGCCAGAGCGTTCTCCAAACGCTCCACCCGGTACATGACGCCCTCGATAGAGGCGTCATCGCCCGTTTTTACCATTTTAAAGAGGGCGATCTCAAAGAGCAGGCGCATATCGGTCGCCCACCTCGACTGGTTATAAAGATCGCTTAGCGTGTTTATAAAAAAGAGGAGCGGGCGCGGGTTGACCCGCGACGCCTGCTCGATAAGCTTCTCCTTCAGCTCATCCGGTACGCCGGCAAGGCGCATATCGGGCACGGTTTGCGCAAGATACAGGTTGCGAAGATGCCCCAAAAGGTCCTGGATAAACTGGCGAAGATCAAAACCCTTCTCAATGAGACCATCGATAAGCAAAAGCCCTTCGCCGAGGTCGCCCTTGATAAGGGTATCGGAAAACTGCAATAAAAGCTCGCTGTCGGTGATACCCAACAGTGCGACGACATCGGCGCTCTCTATCTTCTCCTTCGAGAAGGAGGCAAGCTGGTCCAGCACCCCGAGCGGATCGCGAAGCGACCCTTGCGCGTGGTGTGCGATTAAAAAGAGTGCGCTCTCATCGATATCGATATGCTCGGCCTCGGCGACAAAACGCAGGCGCGCCTCGATATCGGCGACCGATATACGCCTGAAATCAAACCGCTGGCATCTCGAGAGGATCGTGGGCAACACCTTATGCGGCTCGGTGGTCGCCAGCACGAAAACAACGTGCTCGGGTGGTTCCTCAAGCGTCTTTAAAAGCGTATTGAACGACTCGGTGGTAAGCATGTGAACCTCGTCTATGATATAGACTTTCTTACCGCCCTGCGTCGAGCTGTAGGGGATTTTCTCGAGAAGGTCGCGAATCTCTTCGACCCTGCGGTTCGAGGCCGCATCAAGTTCCAGTACATCAATGGAGCTGCCGTCATTGATCGACCTGCACGAATCGCACTCGTTGCAGGGCGTTGGCGTAGGGCCCTTGACGCAGTTGATCGCTTTCGCCAGGATGCGCGCCGTGGTTGTTTTTCCGGTGCCGCGCGGACCGCAGAAAAGATAGGCGTGGGCGATTCTCCCCGCCTCAATCGCGTTTTTTAACGTCTGGATAACGTGGGGCTGGCCTGCTATCTCATCGAAGGTCTGCGGTCGCCATTTTCGATACAGCGATACGTACGCCACTTTTTTTGCCTCCGGCGGTTCCTGGTTGAACATAATTACAAAAAGATGACGACCGTGCACCTGCTTTTGACATCCGGCCCCAAGCGCTGCTACGTAGTTAGCTCCAGCCAGGCTTCCCCACGGCACACGGAATAGCCCGTTTACCGCTGCTTCCTCCCGGACCTGACGGGGTTCACGAGTTTCCGTTGCGCAGGACCCGACCTTCAACACCACTTGCGCAACAACCGACCTCACAACCGGGGAGCCTGGAGCAGGGATTCAGTCCCGCTATAGCGGATTGCGAGCAACAGGGCACCGCTACCTCCCCACCTAGCACGGTCATCTGCGGAGGAGGAGGGATTCGAACCCTCGAGACGGTTCCCCGCCAACACGATTTCCAGTCGTGCGCACTAGGCCAAGCTATGCGACTCCTCCGGATGAAACATCATCGTGAAAAAACGCTCGAACGTTTTTTCACCTTGCAATTTTACCACACGTTTAAAAATTTCACATACAACAGGGACCTCTCATTAGGCAAGCACCTTGCGGAGGAGGAGGGATTCGAACCCTCGAGACCCTAATGGGCCTAACGGTTTTCGAGACCGCCGCACTCGACCGGGCTATGCGACTCCTCCAGTTG
>NZ_PFNG01000177.1:19394-40713 GCF_002791875.1 Candidatus Aquicultor secundus
ACGGGCTCGCCCGAACGGCGTAATAATTTTACCAAGTCTTGTGCACTAACACAATGTCAGCACGGTGCCGTGTAATTGCTCGGTGCCGGTTATCGTCGATCTAGCAGAATGCTCATCAATATCCCTGGTCGTTATCCTTGGCTTTTGCCCTGCGCGCGCGGAAGAAATCCTGCAGCAGCTCTCTATTTTCTTCTTCGAGAACACCCCGCGTAACTTCAAGCTGCCAGTTAAGGCGTTCATCCTGCACGATATTATAGAGGGTTCCGGCCGCGCCCGACTTTTGGTCGGATGGCCCGAAGACCAGCCGCTTCATCCGGGCCTGAAAGATCGCGCCCGCGCACATCGGGCAGGGCTCTTTGGTGACATAGATCGTGCAATCGCTCAGTCGCCAGCGCCCGAGTTTTTTCGAGGCCTCCTCAATCGCAAGGATCTCGGCATGCGCCATTGCACTCTCGCGCTCTTCACGCTCGTTTCTGGCTTGCGCGACTACCTCGTCATCGCACACGATAACCGCACCGACCGGTACCTCGCCGGCACGTGCTGCCTGCCTGGCCTCCTCGATCGCTTTTTGCATATACTTGATATCGTCATCGTTGGTCATCGCGTACTAATCGATTTTCTTAAACATGCTCTTCGGGGCCTGACATACCGGGCACTTCTCAGGGGCCTCATTCAGATGAACGTGCCCGCAATTACCGCAGATCCAATACTCGACCGCATCATTACTGCCGAGAGCTTCAAGCGCCTGTTTAAATAACACGGCGTGCTCTTTTTCGACCTCATTCGCGTTCCAGAAGCTTATCCTAGCACCCTTCTCGGCTTCCGCCTCCGCATCCCGGATCATACCCGGATACATCTGCTCGAACTCGTAGGTTTCCCCGTTAATAGCAGCATTCAGGTTGTCCGGGGTGGAGCCGACGCCCTTCATCACATTTAAATGTTTAAGCGCATGCACCGTCTCGCTCTCGGCAGCCGCCCTAAACAACCGCGCCACCTGGGCATAGCCTTCCCTTTCAGCTTTGGCCGCAAACGCCAGGTACTTTCTATTTGCCTGCGATTCACCGGCAAACGCATCCCGTAAATTTGTAAGAGTTTTCTCTCCCATCAAGGTCTCCTTTCCGTAGCCTTTTGCTTTATTATAAACCAACGTTGGACCGGATGTTACTATGCTGAAAACAGCTAGATGTTACAACGTAATTCACCCAATCGGGTGGATCGGCAGGCATAGTATGCAATCCCAGAGAAAGCGTTATGAAAGCTAAAGCCTATTCAACAACGCTATGTACTGCAGAGTTTAAGCGTTATAGTTAAAGGTATATAAGGCTTTGCGGCAATAATAAGCCACGACACAAAAGGAGTCGGTATGTGGGTTTGGGTACAGCAAACTACCAAGCATGGCGATACCGTAGAAATTGATAGCGCCGGGATTTACGACATGGCAGGTTTCTCATTTAAGGCATACGGTAATCACTACGAGTTCTACGGAATTACGCTTCCGAACGGCGAAGAGGTGCGAATATGGTCATATTCCACGCGAGAAGAAGCGATTGGTGCAGTAAAGAACATTCGTGCGACACTGCAGGATGAAGCGGGTGTAGTCTACGAAATTGGATACGATGGCGTAATGAAGCCATCAGGGCAAATTGAGGCCTAAGAGTATCCGCGTAAACGGATTGGCGCCAGGCGGCGCACTATCGCGTGCCCGGAGGGATTCGAACCCACGACCTCTTGATTCGTAGTCAAGCACTCTATCCGGCTGAGCTACGGGCACATTCTGGTCTCCGGCGCATGCGCCTTGATCCAGCTGGCGGAGAGAGAGGGATTCGAACCCTCGAGGGAGTTTATAACCCCCTACTCGCTTAGCAGGCGAGCGCCTTCGACCGACTCGGCCATCTCTCCAACTCTAAAAATCCAAAACTTTAAAGCATCAAAAGCTAAAAGCCAGATAATTAATATACATGACAGGACGCATTTTGTCCACTGCATATGCTGGTTTGCTAGCCGACTTGCTTGATTTGTTTTAAGCTCCAGCCAACTAAAGTAAAAATGGGAGCAGTAGAACACTAAAGCATCTCCCGATAATTTCATGATTTTTTCTTTTTAGAATCTAATAATTTTTTGACTTCACGATCAAAGTCGGACTCAAGCATACGGTCTTGAATAACTCGGTATTTTTCATATTCGCTTTCGGCTAATGCCACTGCTACTTCATGACTGATCTTGCCGCTATCCTGCAAAACTTCTTTTTCGTTGAATTGCAAAAAGGCGTCCAATTTTCCTACCCAGTCTTTCATATACATCACAACACCCTTTTGCGCCTGCACTTCCGCATAATCAAGATACATCGTGACAATTCTGTTCAGTCCGTCAAGTTCTTTTTCATTGAGATAATTCTTGGCAATACTAACATCGGTTTTTCGGATTGTCCCTTTTGGAGCGTTTTTCCATGTGGTTAGTCCCATATTTGGTTTTTCACTCCCAACCCTTTGATAAATAATTTCTGCCGCTGTTTGGTCGCTTATCGCCCAGTGGAGTTTGTTTTGCACGGTAGCAAAAAATTGCTTGGTGATTTCTTCATTCGGATTATAGTCAGCGCTGCACTGTGCGTAAATATCGGTAATTTTCTGGTAGAATCTACGCTCGCTACTGCGAATATCGCGGATACGCGCCAGTTGTTCTTCAAAATAATCTTTGCCGAAAATGTTGTTGGGGTTTTTCAGCCGTTCGTCATCCATAGTAAATCCCTTGATAATATATTCTTTTAGTCTTTCCGTTGCCCAAATACGGAAATGCGTTGCTTGACTTGAATTGACGCGGTAGCCAACGGAGATAATGGCGTCGAGGCTATAAAATTTGGTAGGATATTTTTTCCCGTCTTCGGCAGTATGTTCCAAAATGGAACTAACTGAATTTTCATGTAACTCGCCGCATTCAAAGATGTTTTTGAGGTGTTTCGTAATAGCTGGTCTTTGCACGCCAAACAAAAGAGCTATTTTATCTTGGGTAAGCCAAATATTTTCATCTCGCAAAAATATCTCCACTTTTACCTTGCCGTTTGGCGTAGTGTAGAGCAGGAATTCTGTAAAACTGTTTTGTCTGGCAATCTGTTTATTCTTTTTCATAAGTTTATGCCTCAATTGCGCCGCTCATCAGCCGCGGCAAAAGCAAATCCCTCGCCCCAAAGTCTTTTTTCGATTGCTTCATATTAGGAAGAGAATCATTAAATGGACCTCAAGGTTTCCTTGGCAATATCCAAGTCTTTGATTTTTGCCATAATCAAATCTTTATTAAATCGTCTAAAGTTATCCCCAAACCATTGGCAATCTTAGTAATTGTCTGCAGTGTACTTAAGCGGAGAGAGAGGGATTCGAACCCCCGAGAGACTTACGCCCCTAACGGTTTTCAAGACCGCCGCATTCAACCAAACTCTGCCATCTCTCCATATGAAAGACGCGTCCTTATGTCTTTGGCCCGCGCCTTTTACATTGCGTAGTTTATCATATTCTACCGGCGCTCTCAACGCGCCGCTCTTCTCGTCGCGCAAGCCGAACCAACACTTAAAACTTCTTCGGTGTGATGACTTCTGCGCCTCCCATGTAGGCTTTCAGCGCGTCCGGAATACTTACCGCGCCGTCGGCCTGCTGGTAGTTCTCGAGTACCGCTGCAACCGTTCGCCCGATTGCCAGGCCGCTTCCGTTGAGCGTGTGGACAAACCGGGGTTTAGCCTTCGGGTTTTCCCGAAAGCGTATATTGGCGCGCCTCGCCTGGAAATCCTCGAAGTTACTGCAGGAGGATATCTCCCGGTACCCGCCGGACCCCGGCAGCCAGACCTCGATATCATAGGTCTTGGCAGAAGAAAATCCCATATCCCCCGTACTAAGCGCCACAACCCGGTAATGAATATTGAGCGCCTGTAAAATGGACTCCGCATTGGCGGTAAGCTTTTCAAGCTCATCGTATGAAGTCTCGGGGTTGACGAACTTCACCAGCTCTACCTTGTTGAACTGGTGATGACGGATAAGCCCACGGGTATCTTTGCCGTACGCGCCCGCCTCGCTTCTAAAACATGGGGTATACGCGCAGTAGTAACGCGGCAGGTCGTCGGCCGCGAGTATCTCGTCGCGGTGGACATTGGTTACCGGTACCTCGGCGGTCGGTATCAAATACAGGTCTTCCCCCTCGACTTTAAAGAGGTCTTCCTTAAATTTAGGCAGCTGGCCCGTGCCGGTGAGACTTGCGCTGTTTACAAGAATCGGCGGGAATACCTCGGTATAGCCGTGCTTTCCCGTATGCATATCAAGCATTAGATTAATGAGCGAGCGCTCCATCCTGGCACCTAAATCCCAGTACAGCACAAAGCGCGCTTTGGCGATTTTCGATGCCCGCTCAAAATCCAATATTCCAAGATCGATCCCCGTATCCCAGTGCGGTTTGGGCTCAAAGTCAAACTCGGGCTTCTCGCCCCAGGTTCTGATCACTACATTTGCGGTTTCGTCAAACCCGATGGGAACGCTTTTATCCGGAATGTTGGGGATGTCCAGGAGCATCCGATTAAGTTCATCCTCGATTTCAGCGAGCTGCTCGTCAAGCCCCTTGATCTTGTCGCCGAGTTCGCGCATGGCGACGATCTTATCCTCGGCCGGCTCCCCGGTTTTTTTAAGCCTGGCGATTTCGCCCGATACCACATTCCTGCGGTTTTTTAGTTGCTCGACTTCAACGATCAACTCGCGCCGCGAAGCATCGAGTTCCTTAAAGCGCGTTAGGTCGACTTTAGAGTTTCTGTGCTCCAGCGCCTCCTCCACGACATCCAGGTGCTCCCTTACCCATTTCAGATCAAGCATCAGCTTGTCACCCCGTTTGCCATCGGATATGATCCTAGCACCTTTACCTCTCTCACCTTGCATTTCAGGCACTTGAGCGTTGATGCGATTATCTCGTCGTCCATGTGGCCTTCGAAATCGATGAAGAAGCAATAGTCGCCGAGCGCCTTTTTGGTCGGCCTCGACTGTATCTTAGTTAAGTTTATATACCGGTATGCAAATTCCTGCAGGATTAGAAGAAGACTTCCCGGACGGTCCTCGTAAATAAAACAGACGATCGAGGTCTTGTCGTGGCCGGTTTTCGCTGCCGGCTCTTTTCCGACCAGCACAAAGCGGGTCTGATTGTCTTCAAAATCCTCGATGCCGATGTCGAGCACGTTTAATCCGTAAATCTGGGCGGCAAGCCTCGGGCCGATGGCCGCTAAGGTGCCACCCTGTTCCGCAACGAGCTGCGCCGCCGCGGCATTGCTTCCGGCAAGCTCAAGATTTGCTTGAGGCAGTTTCTCGGAAAGGTAGCGGCGGCATTGGGCGATGGCTTGAGGGTGCGATAGCACGGTCGTGATATCCTCCAGTTTTACGCCCGGCTTCGCCATCAGGCTATGGTTGATGGGTATGATTATTTCTCGTTCGATAACAAGGCTTGCCTCAAACGCTAAAACATCCAGCGTCGCATTGACCGAACCCTCGATAGAGTTCTCTATCGCGACCATTCCCTTGTCCACCTCGCCGCGCTCGACGGCGCGTATCACATCGGCTTCCGTCGGATACGGAACGATGTCTTCGTCGCTGACCAGTAAAAGTTTTAGAAGCGCCTCCTGGGTATAGGTGCCACGCGGCCCCAGGAAGCCGATCTTTGTGTCGTGTTTATCTGGCAAATGCCTGCAGTCCTTTCCTTGCACTATTGTCAAAATATTATTTCGCTCTTAGTGCGCTCCTGTTGCGCTGTTATCGCTCTTATTACTATATCGGTGATTACACCAGTGTTTTTGTAGCGGTGTTTGAAAACGCCTCTCGTATCGCCTGGTGCTCTTCAGCGGAAAGCGTAAACTCAGAGGTGTTGTTTCGTATAGCTTTGGCATAGCTCCTGCTCTCCTGGCGCCCGTTAATGGTGCTTAACACAGCACCGTTTCCGTTGTTATCCAACAGCGCCACTGCGAAGCTCAGCCTTCCCCCGATATCATCGAATGCGTCGAATCGTACCACGCCGACCCGCTGTACGGCACTGCTAAGCGTATCCGCGAGGTGTGCCTGGTCTGCTTTGACCTCGTTTATGGCAGAGTTTAAAAGCGAAAGCTGATTCAAACTGCTCTCTACCGCACCCGCGAAATCCCCATGTTCCCCGGCCTTGACGATTGCTTTCGAGCGCCTGTTTATCTTTTTAAGATTCAACGAAACGACAAGAAGCCATAGTGCCAAGACGAGCCAGCCGGCTGCAACCAGTGCTAGAATTAAGCTACCATTACGAATATCCATTGCTACCCCTTCGCTTAGAGGAAAATTTCCGCCATAATTGTCACAAATTATACAATAAAAACCTAACCTTTGCATTTGGGAAAAACCTGTGTAAGCAGCGAGAACTTTCGCGCTTGTAACCACGTAAGGAGATGATTACATGAAGGTCGCTTATTTTGACTGTTTTGCCGGCATCAGCGGGGATATGATCGTCGGCGCCCTGCTCGACTTAGGGCTACCTTTAGAAGAGCTTGAAGCTGGGCTAAACAAAATCGCCGTCGGCGATTACGAGGTGAGCGCAAAAAAAGTCACAAAGCAACATATCGGGGCCACAAAGTTCGACGTTGCCGCCGAGGAGCAAAAGGTGGTGAGAACCTTTAGCAACATCCGTGAACTCATCGGGGACAGCGACCTTGCCGACAGCATAAAAGCCGATGCGATCGCCATATTCAGGCGGATCGGCGAAGCCGAGGCCAAAATCCACCGCAAAACCATCGACCAGATACACTTCCATGAAGTCGGCGCGATCGATTCGATCGTTGATGTGGTTGCAAGCGTCATCGGGATTCATTCCCTCGGCATCGAGAAGATCTACTCCTCGCCGGTCGCAACCGGCATGGGGATGACGAGAACCGAGCACGGCATGCTCCCTATCCCCGCCCCGGCCACCATTGAGATCCTCGCGGGGGCGCCGGTGTATAGCTCCGGGATCGCCGCCGAGCTTACCACCCCAACCGGAGCGGCGGTCCTTATGCACTACGCGACCTTCACCGAGGAAATGCCGCTGCTTGCCCTTGAGAAAACCGGCTACGGTGCCGGAACCCGCGAACTTGAAATCCCCAACGTGCTTCGCGTCATGTTCGGGACGCAGGCCGGGGTTGAGACCGAAGAGGTGATGCTCCTCGAAACCAACATCGACGATGTCTCCGCAGAAGTGCTCGGTTACACCATGGACGCGCTGTTTGAACGCGGTGCGCTCGACGTTTGGTTCACCCCAATCGGGATGAAGAAAAGCCGGCCGGCCGTAACGCTAAGCGTGCTGGTGCCCGTAGGAAGCGAGGAGGAGGTAATCGACACGATAATGACAGAAACCGCAACCCTGGGCCTCAGGCTCTCCAAGCAATCCCGCCGGGTTGCAGAGCGAGAAATTATAAGCGTGAACACGCCTCTTGGTAGAATCCATGTCAAGGTGGGCACATATAAGGGGCGGGTTATCTGCATTGCGCCCGAATACGATGATTGCAGCAAACTGGCCGCCCGAAGCGGTACACCTCTTAGGGAAGTCTATGACCTTGCACGAGAGGCGGCAAGCAACACGTTCAAGAAAGGCGGATAAATCGTGCAGGATGCTCGGGCTTGCTTTTCTACGCCCAATCCGACCCCAGCACCCAAGCCTGCGTACCCGATTGGGTACTCCACCGCTTGCTTGCATACTTACCCGCCTAGCGGATAGATAGAGTAAGGGCGTCCCATGGTCGGCATGGCGACGTTTCTCACCGGAACACCGCCCGGCGTCATCCCCTTCTCCGTGCCGTAGTGGGCATGGCCGTGCAGCACCAAATCCGCACCCAACTTGTCGATCGGCTCGGCCATAATCGATGCCCCAAGAAACGCATACACTTCGGGAGGCTCCCCGAATAGCGTGTCTTTTATCGGCGAGTAATGAAGAAGCACGATCCGAAAATCCGGCTCCATAACCTCCAAGGTCTCAAGGCCCCAGTGAATCCGCTCCGCCTCGTTTACGCCTTCCCTGTACATCATGCGAAAGATCTCCTCTCCAAAGTCAGGCAGAGCCCTGATGCCAAACCCCCCGCCAAACCCCTTGGTACCGATAAACCCCGCCCGAAAGCCGCCCGCCTCTACAACGGTGGTCTCCCCATCGAGCACGATGATGCCGCCTTTTTCAAGCACCCGCCTGATATCCCCCTGCTGCCCCATATGGTAATCGTGATTGCCGAGGACAACAATGATCGGTATCTTCACATCCTTAAGTGCAAAGGCCAGCTCCCCAGCCTCTTTTGCCAGGCCATGTGCGGTTAGGTCCCCGGCGATAGCGAGAACGTCGGCCTTGGTATGGATATTAGCAAAGCCCGCTTTAAGCATCTGAACGTTACCCGTCTGGGCGTGCACATCACCAACAGCGGCAATTCGTATCATTTCAATAGCACCTAACAAGATCACCTGGCGATATCTATAAGAAGATATTCCACTCCTGCGGAAATGTTAATTCTAAGCGATCAAAGAAATATGGGATGAGTGGCGGGTAAAAGCTCCAATGTCTATTGTTCTATTGTTCTACAAAAAAATAGCCGCAAAAAAGCGGCTATTTTTTGTGCGAGAAGGGGGACTTGAACCCCCATGTCCTTTCGAACACTAGGCCCTGAACCTAGCGCGTCTGCCAATTCCGCCATTCTCGCGTAAGCTTTTGTGTTCTTATCCGTCTGCGAATCTGATACTATTAAAGCTGATCGCATCAAATCCGCGCAGAATAGATTATACCATTTTTATGTTTTGCGCAACACAGGCAAGGGAAAAGCGCTACAAGCGTCGAATCAATAAAAGATGTACATGAAAACGGAAGAACTGCTACTTGACCGATACAAGATCATTTCGAAGCTGGGCAGGGGCGGCTTTGCCGATGTCTACAAGGCCTTTGATACGCGCATGGAGCGTGTCGTGGCCATCAAGCAGATTCATGTCAACCGCCACTCGGCGGAGCGCGTGCTCCGCGAGGCGCGCACGGTGGCGCTTCTTAATCACCCCAACATCGTCACCATCCACGAGTTTGAGGAAGACGGCGACGACTGCTACCTAATCATGGAGCTTATCGAGGGCATACCCCTCTCAAAAATATTAAGCCGCATCTCGCCGCTCTCGGTGCACGAGGCGCTCATCATCACCATCGAGATTTGCCGGGCCCTTGAAGCCGCGCATTTAAACGGCATCATACACCGGGATATCAAACCCGAGAACATCATGATCCTCTATGACGGGCGCCTGAAAGTCATGGACTTTGGCATCGCCCGGTTTAAGGGGGGCTCAAGCGCAACCGACGACGATATCATCGGCACGTTCGCCTACATGTCGCCCGAGCAGGCGCGCGGCGACGCGGTCGACGAGCGAAGCGATATCTGGTCGCTTGGGACCATGCTGTACGAGATGCTCACCGACTGCATCCCGTTTAGCGCCGAGTCGGCAACCGAGACCTTAAATATGGTGCAAAAATACGAGCCGTTTCCGCCAAGCCGCAGCAACCCGGAGGTAAGCGAAGAGCTCGATCGGCAGGTAATGATGACCATTACCAAAAACCCCGATGAGCGCTACGTCTCGGCCACTGTCTTCCGTGAGAACCTGATCGAGTTTTTGCCTTCCCACGAGCCGGCCGAAAAGGTGCTGTCCGGGCTCGTCGGCAGGTACATAAGCATAAACAGCGAGATGGCCTGGGCCGAAGAGACCGGCTGGCGGGGGCAGATGTGGCGGTTCATCGAGGAGCACAAGGAATCGATCACCCGCACACCGATGGCCGTCTTTTTGAGCTACCCGTTTTTCCCGATTCTGCGCCAGTGGTTCGAGATACCGCGCAGCCTCTCGCTCTTTGCCGCAACCGGGGTGTACCTCGCGGTCCTCTTGCGCCCGGATTACGGAATCGGCATCGCCTTTTTCCTGCTTTCACTTGCCATGATCAAATACTCCGCCGGGCTCTTTATCATCATGTTCTTTATCTTGATGCCCTACTGGGCGTTCGTTTCACGCAGATGGCCCGTGCTCTCGATTTCCCCGGCGATCGGCTCGATATTCGGCATCATCCAAATACCGTTCGTATTCCCGGTCCTGGCCGGGCTCTTAACCAACCCGCTCATCGCGGCGGCAACGGCAGGCATCGGGTGTGTCGCTTTTGAGCTCATGAACCTCTTCCTAAAAGAGAGCACCATGCCGGACCTCGTAAAAGGCTACGCGATCTGGTCCTCCATCAAAGGGGTCTCAAACCCGGCGCAGGTTATCGATCTCATCGTCACCCCGTTTACCCAGAACCGCATCCTGCTCTTCCAGCCCGTGCTCTGGGCGCTCGCGGCCGCCCTAACCTCGGCGATCAGGGGCAAACGGCGGTGGTTTTCCGGAGCCGTGACCGGCCTCGTCGCGCTTTTGATGGGATACCAGGGGATATTTACCAACCTTAAAGGGAGCAGCCTTGACATGGGGGGACTGATGCAGGGTTTGTCGTTTTCACTTATAATACTCTTACTGATTCCCATTTTCCGCCCGCCGGCGGCAAGCGTGAATACAGCGCCCGAGCTAGCAGAAGAACTCGCGGAATAGCCGCTATGGAGGAACAACTTTGAGCGTTCTTAAAGACTTTGAACATAGACTTGAAGCACTCTTTGAAGGATTTTTCGCCAAGCAGTTCAAATCGGGCATCCAGCCCGTTGAGATCGCTAAAAAGCTGGTGCGCGAGATGGACGCACACCGCACCATCAGCGTCTCCAAACTCTACGTCCCGAACCGCTACAGCATTTTAATAAGCGAAGCGGACGCGGAGCGGATAAAACCCTTTGAAACAACATTGGTCTCGGAGTTTCAAAGCTTTTTAATCGCCCACGCCAAAAAAGAGGGCTACGAGCTTTTGGGGCGCCCGCAGATCGCAATAAAAGCCGTGCCCCGGCTCTCCCTCGGTGAGGTCCTCATTGAGAGCACCCTCGAAAGCAGGGAGCCTGGGGTAGAAAAAGAAGGGGCGGGCGATGCGTACCTGGTTCGCTCCGGGGCGGGCGGCGAAACCAAGTTCTTGCTCGCCGATACGACGATAAAGATCGGACGGGCCGCCGACAACCACATCATCATATCCGACCCTAACGTTTCACGCTATCATGCGAGAATAGAGAGCGTTGGAGCACAACACCTGATCAAAGACCTTGAGAGTACGAACGGCACCTTTGTAAACGGGGCCAAAGTCGATGAGCGCCGGCTAAAAAACGGCGACACGATCGCCATCGGCACCACTAAACTATATTTTAGGAGAGAGGCCGGTGTTTAACGAGCTTACATTAGGGCTGCACGTGCTGCTGCTCGCTTCGATCTACGTATTCTTGTTTATCGCGGTTAAGGTGATCTCAAAAGACCTCGCCTGGGCGAAAGGCGCAGCCACCGAGAAACTACCGCGAATCGTGATCGTCGAGGGGGCCGAACCCGGTGCCGCAACCGACTACCCGATAGACGAGCAACTCATCATCGGCAGGTCGCCGGATTGTGATATTATTCTTGAGGATACCTTCGCTTCGGCGCACCACGCGCGGGTCTATCCCGCAAACTCGGCCTACTGGCTGGAGGATTTAAAGAGCACCAACGGCACAACCACCAACAATAAACAAATCAATGCGCCGGTTCGACTTAAGAAGGGCAGTACATTTAGAATAGGGCAAAGCGTTTTTAAGTTTATGGACTAATATATGAAATACGCAGCTTTATCCGATGTTGGCAAGAAACGAAGTCTCAACGAAGATAGCTACATAGCGAACGGCAGCATTTTTGCTGTTGCGGACGGAATGGGCGGGCACCGCTCCGGCGAGGTCGCAAGCGCGATGGCGCTCGATGCCTTGCGCTTTGGCCTTTCCAAACGCTCAAGAGACCCCTTTGAAGACAAGCTTATCGACGCGATCAAGCGCGCAAACAAAAAAGTCTACGAAAAAGCCTTAAAGGATGCGGATGTCCGCGGTATGGGCACCACGATAACCGTCGCCGTACCAAACGAAGACAAACTCTATATCGGCCACGTCGGCGACAGCAGGCTGTACCTTTTGCGTGACGGCAAATTACGGCAGCTTACCGACGACCACTCCCTCGTCGCCCAGATGGTGCAAAAGGGCCACTTAAAACCGGAGGAAGCCGAGATGCACCCCCAGCGAAGCATCATCACCCGCGCGGTCGGAAGTGAAAAAGACGTTCAGGTCGACCTCATCATCGAGGAAGTCCTTCCGGGAGACCGCTTTCTGCTCTGTACGGACGGCCTTAACACCATGCTCTCCGACGAGCAGATCGCCGAAATTCTGCGCGACAAGGACGACCTCGACGCCGCCTGCCGCGAACTCGTGGATTGGGCAAACGACCGGGGTGGAAACGATAATATCACCGTAATCCTCTTCGAGAAGAAAAAGACCTCGACGCCCCGCTTAAGCCGCCTCTGGCGGGTTGGGCGGTGATGGGGCCTGCAACGCCGAAACACCGAGCTTATCCTGCTCATTCTCGTTATCGCAATCATATTTATCGGCTTTTACCTGGTCTCACAGACAACCGGACAACCGCTCGACGTTTCGCTCAAGTTTGCCGGGCTGGTTTCGGTCATGTTTCTCGCTCTCAACATTGCAAACCGCTTGCTGGTCAAAGAGGCCGACCCCTACCTGCTTCCCTTTGCCGCGTTATTATCGGGCCTTGGCTTGCTCATGATCTGGCGCTTAAAGCCAAACCTCGCGACGGCGCAGTCGATGTGGATTTTAGCCGGCACGATTGCGGCTTTAATCACCCTGGTGGCCGTGCGCCGCTACCAGTGGCTTAAAGAATATAAATATACCTGGGCCATCCTCGGTATCCTGCTGCTTTTTTCACCGATCTTCATCGGTGTCGAGCGCGGCGGCTCGAAACTCTGGCTGGTCTTAGGGCCGTTCACCTTCCAGCCGGCCGAGATGGCCAAGCTACTCTTCGTCTTTTTCCTGGCCGCCTATCTCGAAGAGAAGCGCGAACTCCTCTCGATCTCGACCCGGCGCGCCTTTAAAATATGGTTGCCCGAACTCAAACACCTGGGCCCGCTGATAGTGATGTGGCTGATGTCCCTCGTCATTTTAGTGCTCGAGCGCGACATGGGGACCTCGCTTCTTTTCTTCGGCCTCTTCCTGGCCATGCTCTATGTAGCCACCGGGCGCCCCATGTATGTCACCCTGGGCTCGTTTCTTTTCGTTGCGGGTGCCACCGCCTGCTATTTCGCCTTCTCGCACATTCAAACCAGGGTCGATATCTGGCTCGACCCCTGGATGGACCCATCGGGGAAAGGATACCAAATCATCCAATCCATCTTCGCTATAGCGAGCGGCGGTCTTGCCGGGACCGGTCTGGGGCTGGGCCACCCAACACTCATCCCAGCGGTGCAGACCGACTTTATCTTCTCGGCCATCGCCGAGGAGCTGGGCTTGCTTGGCGGAACTGCCATTATCCTTATCTACCTGCTCTTTATATCACGGGGTCTGCACATCGCACTTTCGGCAACCGACAATTTCGGAAGGCTCGTCGCTACGGGTCTTGCCTGCGTGTTCGCCCTGCAAAGCTTCACCATCCTTGGCGGTACCACAAAACTGATACCGCTAACCGGCGTGACCCTGCCCTTTATCAGTTACGGCGGCAGCTCGATTCTCATGAATTTCATACTGCTCGCCCTGTTTTTGGCGGTCTCGGCAAAGCGAGATGGTGCCGGTGAATAAACGAATCGCCCGGCTGGGAGCGGTGTTTACCGCTTTGTTTTTGCTGTTAACCGTAAACTTAACATATATGCAGTTCTTCGCCGCCGACAGCCTTACCGCGCGGCCCGAAAACATCCGCCCTCTCCTCAACGATAAAAGGATAAAGCGCGGCGATATCATAAGCGCCGATGAAGTAGTACTCGCGACCACCAAGAAATCCGCCGACGGCTATAAGCGCTCCTACCCAAAAGCAGAAATCGCCGCCCCCATAACCGGCTTTTACTCCCACAAATACGGAAGGGCCGGCCTTGAGCTTACCTTTGATGAGTATCTTTCGGGGCAGACAAAAGTCTCGTCGATCGACGACTACATAAAGCGCCTCCTCGGCCGGGAGGCGCCGGGAAATAACATAACGCTCACCATCAACATTGAGCTGCAACGAACCGCCATGCGCGCGCTCGGCTCAAAAAAAGGCGCCATCGTCGCCCTCAATCCCAAAACCGGCGCGGTCCTCGCCCTCGCCAGCCGGCCCAGCTACGACCCCAACGAGGTAGATAGTCACTGGGCGGAGCTGAGCAAAAACCCCGACGGCGTTATGCTCAACCGCGCCCTGCAGGGCCGTTTTACCCCCGGCTCCTCCTTTAAAATCATAACAGCAGCGGCGGCGCTTCAAGATAACGTAACCACCGTGGATAAGATATACGACGCCAGCTCAACCGTTAAGATTTACGGCGGTAAAGTTACCAATTACGAAGGAAAGAGCTACGGCAAGCTCTCCTTTGCCGAGGCCTTCGCCAAATCTGCAAACACGGTATTCGCCCAGATAGGAAAAGAATTGGGCGGTGCCAAGCTTGTCGACATGGCAAAGTCCTTTGGGTTTGCCGATAAAATCCCGTTTGATCTGCCCACGGCACAGAGCCGCATCCCGGCCGCATCGCAGATGGACGACCTCGAGGTCGCCTGGGCGGCGGTCGGCCAGGGCCGCATCCAGGCAACACCGCTGACCATGGCCCTCGCCGGCGCGGCTGTGGCAAACAACGGCACGATCATGCAACCCTACGTTGTCGAAAACATCCGTGAGCACGACGGCAATACCGTCTACGAGCACCGTCCGAGTACCTGGCAGACACCGATGTCCCAAACCACGGCCGAAACAATAAAATCCCTCATGGAAAAGGTCGTGAGCGAAGGAACCGGAAAAGCGGCCCGCATCGATGGGGTGCAAGTAGCAGGCAAAACCGGTACCGCCGAGGTCGGCCAAAAGAAACCGCACGCCTGGTTTGTCGGCTTCGCCCCGGCAGATAACCCCCAGGTGGCAGTAGCGGTGATCATTGAAAATGGCGGTGTAGGCGGCAGCGTAGCCGCACCCATCGCACGCGAAATTATTTTATCGGCATTAGGCAAACAACGCTAAGTTTGGTAATATGGAAACAATCTGGACCCTGAAACGCAATCGACCAAATAATCAGAGCAGGAGACGAAACTAATTAACATGGGAGTCCTAGATCAACCTATGGAGCAACAAGTCTTTAACGATAGGTATAAGATTATCGCTAAAATCGGCTCGGGAGGCATGGCCGAAGTATACAAAGCCATGGATACCGTCCTGGACCGACCGGTAGCGGTTAAAGTACTACACCGGCACTTCGCCGAGGACGAGGATTTTGTCACGCGCTTCAGACGCGAGGCCCAGGCCGCCGCAGGCCTTAACCATCCCAATATCGTCAGCATCTATGATTGGGGCAGCCAAAACGGTACCTACTTCATCGTTATGGAGCTCTTGGAAGGAAAAAGCCTCAAGCAATATATGACCGCAAAGGGCATCATACCGCCCGCCGAGGCCATGGAGATCATCAAGAAAGTCCTCTCGGCGATTAACTTCGCCCACAAGCACGATATCATCCACCGCGACATCAAACCGCACAACATCATGCTGACCAGGGAAGGCGAGGTTAAGGTCACCGATTTCGGCATCGCCCGCGCCGGCGTTTCCACCATGACCCAGACGGGAACCGTTCTCGGAACCGCGCATTACCTCTCCCCCGAACAGGCCCGCGGCCAAGATGTCGGGGTGACATCGGATATTTACTCCGTCGGCGTCGTCCTTTACGAGATGACCACCGGCAAGGTACCTTTTGATGGCGAAAACCCGGTGGCCATCGCCCTTAAGCACGTCCACGAGATCCCGGTACGCCCCCGCGAGCTTAACCCGGATATCTCCGAGGACTTGCAAACCATCATCGCAAAAGCAATGGCGAAAAACCCGGAAAGCCGTTACCAAAGCGCGGCAGAGATGCGGAACGATATCATGCGCCTCATGGAGGGCATGCCTATCGTCGCCCTCGCCCCCGATGAGCAAGAAACCCTGGTAATGGCCCCACCAAGCAAAACGGCACGCGCCACCCAGGTTAAACGTCCGACCACCTACCAGGAACCACCCAGGCGACGCAAAAGCCGCGCACCGATGGTTCTCCTGGTGCTGTTCTTAATACTGGGGATGGCCGGTGCCGGCTGGTATGGCTACACCGCCGGCATTATCCACAAAAAGATGGTGGCCGTTCCCGATATCCAGAATAAATCGCTCGTAGATGCCGAGCACACCCTGAAAAAGAACGGCTTAAAACTCAAGAAAACTGATGAGATGTTCAGCAACACCATTGCCGCCGGCCTTGTTATCCAGCAAAAACCGGATCCGGGTGAGAAAAGAGAAGAGGGTAGCGTTGTCGAGGTCACTGTAAGCAAGGGCCAGGAAATGACGACGATTCCCGATGTAACCGGAAGCCGTGAATACAAGGCGACAAGCAGGTTGATAGAAGCGGGGCTAAAAGTCGGGGATTCAAACTACGAAAACAGCGACGAGATCGAGCAGGGCTCGGTGATAAGGACAGAGCCGGCCGCCGGTGAATCTGTGCCGGCTAGAACCCCGGTTAAGCTCGTGATAAGCAAGGGTCAGGCATCGTCCGTCATACCCGATGTCTTTGGAAAACCGCTCGCAGAAGCCAAGAGCACCCTTGAGCAAGCGGGTTTTATGGTCACAACCCTGGAGATGTTCAGCGAGGATGTCGACAAAGGCAACGTCATGCGCACCACACCCGCCGGCGGCAGTGAAGCCAAGAAGGGCGCAACCATCAGTGTTTACGTCAGCAAAGGCCCCGAGCTTCTGACCGTCCCGGAGGTCCGCGGCAAGCTCGAGGACGAGGCGAAAGATATCCTTACCGGTAAGGGCTTTACCGTTGATGTGGTCGTCATAGACGGGGTAAGCCCCGCCGACGACAGCAAGGTATTAAGCCAAGATCCGGGCGCGGGCGAGCAACTTAATAAGAAAAACGCGAAAATCACCATAAGCGTAGGAAGAGCGGCTCCATAAACGCAAGCACGTAAAGCGTACACCATGCATAGTAGATAAAGGCCATCTAGCCAGCTAGGGGCCTTTTTTATTGCCCTGAATCCGGCGTCGCAAAGCCCGGAAGGCCTGTCGCAAAAACCTCAAGAATGCGGTGGTTTTGCCGATACATGCATATGTAATCAGGAACAGCATTTTAGCTCTATCTAGATAGTTTACATATTTTGAGAGGTAAGTAATGGATCTCGCAACAATCATAGGCATAGGTCTTGCCGTTTTTTCGTTGCTAATCTCCATTTTTATCGAAGGTGGAAGCTTAGGCTCACTTATTAACGTATCAGCTGGAATACTCGTCTTAGGCGGCACCTTCGGCGCTACCATGGTGTGCTTCCCCATTTCAGCCGTCAAGCAAATGCCCAGGTGGCTTGCTGTAGCACTCAAGGATCGAAAAACCGATATCCATGAAGATATAGCTATCATCGTCACCTTGGCCGAAACTGCCAGGCGCGAGGGAATCCTTAAGCTTGAAAACATGGTTGAAGACTTGGAGAACGCATACCTAAAACAGGGCGTTAATCTGGTTGTTGATGGTACCGATTATGAAGTCACAAAAGCGATCATGAAAACCGAACTCGAGCTTATGGAGGAACGACACAGCCTTGGCGCAAAGTTCTTTGAAACCGCCGGTGGTTTTGCCCCGACAATGGGAATCATAGGAACCGTCATGGGTTTGGTCAATGTTCTCGGGCACTTATCTGATTCAGGCAATCTCGGTGGAGCAATTGCTACCGCATTTATCGCAACATTTTATGGAATATCCACAGCAAATATCCTCTGGCTACCCATCGCAGCAAAACTCAAATCACGCAGTAACGACGAGTCCCTCGCACGAGAAATCATCATGGAGGGCGTGCTCTCGATCCAGGCCGGCGAAAGCCCACGCATCATCGGGGACAGGCTTAAGTCATTCCTGCCGCCTGATGAACGACAGAAAAGCGTTGGCCACGAAGTCCACGCATAACACACCACTTAATCACACCATTTAATCAAGCTTACTTAATAAATTATTTGATCAGTTAGTAAATAAGTTAGTTGATAGATTAATAATCCGTAAGGAGTCAAAATGGGAAGATCCAGCCAAAAGAGTGATGGACACGATGGGCCGAGCATGGAGCGATGGCTGCTCACATACGCCGACCTTATCACTCTTCTTATGGCGTTTTTCGTCATAATGTACGCCATGTCGAACGTTGACGCCTCGAAGTACTCGGCCATGGCACAATCCCTTAAGATCGCCCTCGGTGTGGAGGATAGGAGCCCGGGCTTAATCTCGACTATGATGACCGGCCAAAAGCCGGGCAACGACAAGACGCTCTCTCTAAAAGATAAAAACAAAGACAAAGCAACCGCCCAAATGCAGCAAATCCAGCAAAAGTTAAACACGCGCAACCCGGCGGAAGAAAAAGAGTTCGCCGCTATGATAAGCAAAATCAAGGCATATGCCAAGATGAAAGGCATCGTCGCCAATGTCGATGTAAAAGAAGATGGGCGCGGTATCGTGATAAACCTGTCTGATAAGGTTCTATTCGAATCGGGTAAAGCCGATCTTTCACCAACAGCGAAGGCGATGCTCGATGATATTGCAGGCATCTTGTTTAGCTCAAGCAAGAGTATAAAAGTTGAGGGGCATACGGATAACATCCCAATCAACAACGAGCGATATCCATCCAATTGGCAGCTCTCTACCGATAGGGCAACCAGCGTAATCATGTACTGGCTCTCTAAATACCCTGCGGATGCCGGACGCCTCTCAGCGGCCGGTTACGGGCAATACCGACCGGTTGCCTCGAACGCGACACCCAGCGGACGCGCTAAAAACAGGCGCGTTGAGATCATCGTGCTTCGCGACCTGATCAGCAAGGGCGAGCCGGGCACATTCAGTACAACACAAAGTTCGAACAATCTGGGCGAAAAACTGCCCACGGCGGCCAAAAAGTAAAAAGCGCCTGCTGCTGTAAGGCGCTTTTTTGAGCGGGCAACGAGACTCGAACTCGCGACCCTCAGCTTGGGAAGCTGATGCTCTACCAACTGAGCTATGCCCGCATTTTTTTGTTGCGTCAGATTTATGATGAGTTATAACTAAATTATAACTGAAATCTGCGATTCTGTTAAGAAGCGACAGGCGTTCGCTTGCCGGCTCTCCCTACTCCGTCCTCTCGAAGTACCATACGCCGAGAGCGAGCGCAACCGTACCGAAGCAGAACACGATCCCGAGATCGAGCCAGATAGGAAAGACTTTTAAGCCCACGAGCGTTTGCCTTAAGGCGTCGACTCCGTAACTTAAGGGATCGATGCGAACGAGCACTTGCATCCAGACGGGAAGGCCTTTGCCGGTTGGGAACATCGCGCCCGAGAGGAAAAACATGGGGAGTAGCAAGAAGTTTACGACTACCTGAAACCCCTCGTGGGTGCGCATGCGGGTCGCAATCAGGATACCGAACGATGTCATGGAAAAAGCGATCATGAACATGATGATAAAGGCGAAGAAAAGCTGCACTAGGCCAAATTTGACACCGATAAGTGGTGCTACTAGGAGGATGATGGTGCCCTGCATGACCGCAACGGTGCTGCCGCCGAGCGCCCGCCCTACGGCGACCGACCAGCGCGGTATCGGTGCGACCAGTACTTCTTTTAGAAAACCGAACTCGCGGTCCCAGATGATGGAAACGGCGGAGAATATCGATGTGAAGAGCACCGACATCGAGATGATTCCTGGGTAGATGAAGCGAAGGTACTGCGAACTTCCGCCTCTCACAAACGCTGTGGAGAGTCCCAGTCCCAGCACGAAGAGCCATAGAAGCGGCTGTGCGGCCGAGCTTACTATCCTTGGTTTGTCACGTAAAAACCGGATGACGTCTCTGAGCCAGAGCGTGTATATCCCCATGAGCGCCTCTTTCATCGGGTGCGCCCCCTTCTTGCGCGCATGCGCACGCGCGCCTGATCCATGCCCTCGACTTTTTCGTCCCGGATGCGCCGCCCTGTTAAGTCCAAGAACACGTCCTCGAGTGTGGGTTTTCTCAGCGAGATCGAGATAACCGTGGTCTCGAGTGCCTTGATAAGCTCGGGCATGAAGTGGCTGCCGTTTGCCACCTTAAGCGAAAGCTCGCCGTTTACCTCTTGCACGGCGATATTGAATTTATCCTTGATCTCGAGGGAAGCCTTCCGGTTGTCTTCGGCGACAATCAGGACAACTTCGCCGCCGATGCTTTCCTTGAGTTCCTCGGGGGTATTCATCGCGATGAGTTCGCCGTCATCAATAATGGCGATTCGGTCGCAGTTTTCCGCCTCATCCATGTAATGCGTGGTTAAGAAGATGGTGAGGCCCTCGTCTTCTATAAGTTGCTGCACGTACTCCCAGATATGGTAGCGGGTTTGCGGATCAAGGCCAAGGGTCGGCTCGTCTAAAAAGAGCACCTTGGGACGGTGAAGCAGGCCGCGGGCGATCTCCAGGCGGCGCTTCATGCCGCCGGAGAAGGTCTTGACCAGGTCGTTTTGTCGCCCGGAGAGTTCTACGAGCTCAAGTACATCGGGGATACGCCTGTCACGGTCAGCCTTGCCGATGCCGTAGATCATAGCGTGAAATATTAGATTTTCGAGCGCGGTAAGGCGCTCGTCAAGGCTTGGGTCCTGGAAGACCAGGCCGATTGATTTTCGCACCGCAAGCTTGTTTTTAACGACATCAAAACCGTTGACGGTGGCGCGCCCGCCCGTCGGGATCAAAAGGGTGCAGAGCATGCTGATCGTCGTGGTCTTCCCCGCCCCGTTGGGGCCTAAGAAGCCGAAAATCTCGCCGCGGTCGATCGTAAAAGAGACCCCTTTAACCGCGGCGATGTCGTTGTAGCTTTTCTTTAATTCCCGCACTTCTATAATCGTGGCACGTACCTCTTCTGTGAAACTTTAGTGTTTTGTTTCCATGCGCTCGTCCTTGGCTGCAACGCCCGGCTCCACCCGGGGCTCCTCTACACCCGGTGTCGGAAAGGACTGGCGTCTCTGTCTTCTTTGGGTCTTTTTACCCAAAGCAAGCGATTCGTAAGCCTCGGACAAGATACTGAGAAGCGCCGAGCGCGGCGGCGATTGGTCTACCGGCTCTTGCGGGTTTTCATGCATCTCGGCGTAGCGAAGCGCCTCCTCAGCGACCACCATCCCCGCCCCTTGCGCGTAGTCATCAAGCTCGAGGTCGGATGCCGTATGCAGCAAAGCCTCGC
>NZ_PFNG01000177.1:40729-50824 GCF_002791875.1 Candidatus Aquicultor secundus
AAGGAGTGCGATTATGCCGCTTACGTGCGGGGCGGCCATGCTGGTTCCGGTGGCCGATGTGTAGTGGGCGTTGACCTGTTTACCTGCGCGGGTTCCGGTGGCGCGCACCGATACGATATCGACGCCGGGTGCGACCACCTCGGGTTTGAGCCGATCGTCGGCCGTCGGACCGCGTGAGGAGAACTCGGCGACCAGACCGTTTGCCGTGGTGGCGCCGACCGTTATCGCCATGCGGGCCGCCGCGGGACTGCCTATCGTTCTTCGCGCGGGCCCGTCGTTTCCGGCTGCGACGCATACCACCACGCCGGCTGCGACCGCCATATCGCAGGCCTCGCAAAGCATATCGGCGCCATCGGATGAGCCGCTTGAGCCGAGCGAGAGGTTAATGATATCGGCTCCCAAATCAACCGCCCACTCGATGGCGGCCATAACATCGCTCGCTCTGCCGCTACCGTCGGCCTGCAAGACCTTACCGGCTAAAATCAGCGCATTTGGCGCCATTCCTTTGTATTTGTCATCAGAATATGCGCCGCTGCCTGCGGCGATTCCGGCAATATGGCTTCCATGGCCGTTGCTGTCTTTAAATCCTTCGAGGGTAAAGTCTCTGGTTGCAACGATGCGCCCTGCAAAATCGGGGTGATCCGTGTCGATGCCGGTATCAATTACCGCCAACATTACTCCCTTACCTGTATAGCCGGTCTGCCGGACTGCAGGTGCTCCGAGCGGGCCGTCGGACTCGTCAAGGACCGCGTAGACCTTCTCGTCTTCTTCGATCCTCTCAACCCAGGGCTCCTGGGAAAGTCCTTCGATGTGACCGGCCGGTATCAAAAGCGACACGGCGTTTGCCGTTTTAAGCACATGGCGAATGCTTACAGGGGGCCTTTTAATAAGCTCTTCTATAAGTTCTTTCTCGAGCATGCGCATTTTTATGATAACGTGCACTTGCTCGTCCATTGGTAGTTTTGAAATTCTTTCGGCCAATTTAGCCGCAACTCGCATGTGTACCTCCTTGTGGGGTGGTGCTGGGTAGTATTATAAAATCGATGTTAGACCGATATTAGATTGGTTATAGGGTCGCTCTGCTTTCGGTACGAATTACCTTGCGTCGATGTAACCGAGCAACAGGCCGATAACAACGGCGATAAGCCAGCAAACAGCCATAAAGCCCAGTGCCTTGCGATATCCGACCCAGCGCCCCAACACCGACAAAACCGGAAAATTTATCAGTGGTGCGGTAAGCATAAGCGAAACCGCGGCGCCGAGATTCATCCCTTTATTTAAAAGGACGCTTAGCAGCGGGATCTCCGCACCTCCGACAAAATAGAAGGGAATCCCGATAAGGGCCGCTTTGAGCGCCGAGAAGGGCCCGCCCAGGAGCGCCTCGACGGTCGCCTTCGATACCACCACGTCGACCAGGGTCGCCAGGAAAAGGCTTAAGAACAGCCACGGCAGCATAACCCTGGCCAGGCCGAGCAGGTTGCGCCAGACGCCGGCAAGTGTCACGCTGCCGCCGGCGTTGTTGATATCTTCTGCTGAGACTTCAGAAAAGTCCCGGCTGAAAAGCGTCTCTACATCCGAGTCCATGGCAACCGCCGCAAGCCGCGGCTCTATCAGCTTGACGATAAAAAGCGACAGGGCATAAACAAAAAGAAGCGCCACCACCAGGCGTAATATCATGAACTGTACGCTTACCATAGATGTCATGATAAGGGCCGATAAGCCGGCGCCGGCGCCGGCGATAAATGTGAGAACCGGCGTCCACTGTGCGCCGCTTCGCCTGGCTATGGCGGCCATGGAAACGCGAAAGGCGGGTGTTGCGGGGATCAAGACGCCCAAAAACGCAGAGACCAGAGTCTCCCGATTTTTCATCTGTT
The DNA here is from genome assembly GCF_002791875.1 of Candidatus Aquicultor secundus. Taxonomy (NCBI): domain Bacteria; kingdom Bacillati; phylum Actinomycetota; class Candidatus Aquicultoria; order Candidatus Aquicultorales; family Candidatus Aquicultoraceae; genus Candidatus Aquicultor; species Candidatus Aquicultor secundus. Next base: position 42,604 of record NZ_PFNG01000177.1, read on the forward strand.
GGAGCAATTTATCCAGCCCGCGGGCTGGGAAATACTCGACAACCACCGCGGATATTACAAGTGCTATAATAAAAAACGGGAGAATGTCGATGACCAAGCCGCGGAATGTTTGCAGTATCTGTACAAAGATCAAGGCTATCTCTCCCGATAAAGTATTTTACTAAGTTTAACCGCTTTTCAATAAGGCTTTCAACTTAAACCGAGATATTTTAAAATCATCACAGCGATTTTAAGCGCCACGAGACAGCCGTAGCGAAGCGAGAGATACTTGGTGTTGAAGGGATAGAGATGTCACCTAAACGCGCCTTGCGCCGGATTACGCGTGACAGGCGGGACGCCTTGTGTGATGATGAGCGCCAATGTAAGGCTTTAGCCATAAAAGAAATATTTTTCGCCCAGCCGGAGTTTAAAAAGGCTAAGGTAATACTCTTTTACGCGGCTTTCGGGAGCGAAGTGCCGACGCTCGATATGATGGAGGATGCCCTGCGACTCGGCAAAGAGGTCATCCTGCCGATTACCGACGTTGAGACCAATGCCCTCGTGCTTAGACAAGTCTTCGATCTCGAAGGCCTGCAGCCGAGCAAATACGGCATTCCCGAACCGGTTATCGAGAAAACCGCCCACTGTGAGGCAAGCCGCATCGACCTCGTGCTGGTGCCCGGTATGGTCTTTGATGAGGCCGGCAATCGTATCGGCTACGGCGGCGGTTACTACGACCGCTTTCTACGGCAGCTCGACCCATCGGTTTCCTGGGTATCCGTTGCATTCGAGCTGCAGATCGCACCCCTTATCCCAAAAGAGAGCCATGACCTGCCGGTTGATAAGATCATTACCGAGCAGCGGGTTATCGATACCCATGGGGGACGGTTGCGAGAGCGGAATCCGTCCGGGGATAATCTCTAAATCACACCAACCCGAATTTCCAAAACACCAGGATGGCGATGGCGGCTGCTACGAGTGAGCCTGTTATAAGTTGGGCTGGCGTGTGCTTGTTGAGGGTGAGGCGGGCCCAGAATATGACGGGGATTAAGAGAATGGCCGGGGTTGCGGTTACGCCGAACAGAGCGATGAGGGCGACGACGGTTGCAGTTGCGCCGGCGGCGTGCAGGCTAATCTTCCAGAAAATGGTGGTCGCCGTGATCGCGGCGCCGGTGATGACTACCATCCACGAGACCGCTTTTACAGCGGCCGGGGCCCCGATTATGTATACGGCAATTAATCCCAAAGCCGCACAGGCAAGCGAGAACAAAAAGGGCTTAATCCTGTCTTCGCGCCTGCTGATGTGGGCGTCGCTTACCATCTTCAACCGTATCCTGCGGTTAATATCCCAGAGTGGAAGGGCGCTAAAAAAGAGCGCTGTTACCAGCCAGTAAAGAAGGGCCGTCTTAAGGCTTCGCGACGAGACGATGGCTACGAGCAGGAAGAACGGGGCCGACAAGTAATAGGGGTTAAAGATATCAGATATGCGACTGGCTACTTTTTCGCGGTTCAAAAATCTTCACACCACCCATCTTCTGCTTCCGATAGGCCACATTAATCTCCGCCCCTATTAAGAGGAGCATGGCGGAGATGTTGAGCCAGAACATGAGTAGGACAATTGTTGCAAGACTGCCGTATACCACACCGTAGCTTTTGCTGGCAAACATATGTATATAGACGGCGAACCCGTATTTTACCACCTCTGAGGCGAATCCCGCCACAAGGGTGCCGAGCCAGACATCCTTAAACTTAAGCTTAACGTTCGGCACGAACCGGTAGACGGTTAAGAAAAGCAACAGGGTCGATATAAAGCCGATGGCGTAGGATAAGAACGTCCAGGCAAAGGTTACAACCTGTCGCGGGAAAAACAGGTTTAACACCTGGTCCCGGAATACCGAAGCAACCGACGTTGCCCCAAACGAGATCAACAGGAGCAACATGATGAGCAAAAACACTCCTAGCGCGATAAGACGTTGGATGATGATATTCCTCGTCTCTTTAACCTCGTAAACAGCGTTGAGGGCTACTCCGAGACCGCCGAATAATCCGGTTGCCGACCAGATAAGGCCGATCAGCGCGATAACGCCCGCGCTTGGCCTGTGAGCGATGAGCTTATTTATAGTATCCTGTACGGCCTGCTCTATCGTCGTTCGTATGGTGTCGGTAAGCGATGGAAGGCTCTTGAAGACATAGGCGATGATCTGCTCGCGCAAGGCCGGGCTCTCAAGAAAATAACCGAGCGCGATACCGACGAGAATAAGGATCGGGAAAAGGGAGAGAAACGTAAAAAAGGCGATGCCGGCGGCGAGCAAAAACCCGTTGTGTTCGTTGAACTTGAAATAGATCGTTACCGCGAATTTATAGATGTTTTTCAGCCGTTGCACTGGGTGCCGCTCCTTTGTTCCTGTTCCCGGCGCGTCTAAGGTTTTGCTTGAATTGATCCATTCCTAATTCGGTCTCAGATGCCTCCTTTCCTTTAATTAAGTTGCGCTCGAGGCGAAATTCCATCTCGGCGCCCGTTACCGCCAGGCTATCGATAGCAACCAGCTTCTTCTTAGAACTGTCTATATTAAGGAGGTCAAGCGTATACGGTACCCCCGCTTCATTCTGGAATGTGCGCAGGCCCGCCGCTCCGGTAGTGCCCGCGTTGTCTATTACGCAGCCATTCTTTTCGGTAAGCCCGGCCTTGTGCGTGTGGCCCACCAGGACAATCGGAACCTGTCCGAGGAGGCCCCGCACCGCTTTTGGATTATGCACCGCAAGGATGAGCGGTTTTTCTGGCTGAGATTCAAGAATACGTTTGACTTTAAGCCGGAACGTCGCCATCACCGCGTCGTTGGCCGGGGCTACTTCAGAGCTTGCCGATGCCGGATCGGCCATGCCCAGAATCGTTATCCCTTTAACTGTGACCGGTTTTCCATCAAGGAATACCACGTTTTTGATTTTGCGCATAAACGAAGCCGTGGCCGACGAGTCATGATTTCCCGGTACGTAGACATACGGCACGGGAAGCGAGGAAATCCCTTCGGTGAGCTTGGTCTCAACCGGCGTGCCGAAATCGGTGATATCGCCGGTGTCGATGACAAGGTCAACGTTAAAGTCCTTGACGACCCGCTTGATCAAATCCAGCGCCACCGGGTTGTTGTGGATATCCGAGACATGGAGCACCTTGATCGTATCTTCCTTGATGGGGTGCCAGGCATCGATTTTCGAATAGAAGCTGTCTACGCTTGCGGCGATAGCGCGTATTTCGTTTCTGAACGCCTTGATATCGCCGAGGCGTTTGGCTATCTCTTCGGTCGCCCACGGCGCCGCCGTTAAAGCCCCGCTATAGCTCGGCTGCTTGAACGCGTAGACGTTAAATGTTGCGTACGTTCCCCAGAGGAGCACCCCAACGAAAGCGACCCCCACGAAGGTGCCCGCAACCGCCTTATAGATGCGCCTGCGCGGTGAGAGGGCGGCGCCCAGCATCCCCCCGATGGCGGCAAGCACTATGAGGCGAATGACAAACTGCCTGAAAGCCTTTTTGCCCTCTGTCTCGATTTTCTTGACCAATTCGCCGCCGGTATCGATCTCATCGGCGCCCTGGCCGATCTCGTGCGGATAGATGCGCTCCACCCCGACCCGTATACGAAGCGGTGTCTTATGCGTTGCTGCCGTGACCTCGCCGAACGGTGGGATGGCAAGCTCGGTCTGCCCGTGCGCGGAGGGTTCTATCCCAAAGCCCAGGCGAAGTCCATCAACGTCATAGGAGGAGTAGCCAAACAAAAGGGCAAAGGTACCGCTTGCAACTATCGCGATTATCAGGGCGACGGCCCAGGAGGAGAGTATCTTTCTAACTACGTCGGGCAAAAAAACCACCAACAGACTTCCTAGATACTTATAAAAGATTTATTAGAGACTTATTAGAGACTTGCTAAAAACTTATTGGCCTAGCGAATAAACGATACCGGCGCGCCGACATGCCCGCGCACGGGGATCTTGAGTCCATCCAGTGCAAATTGGATATTTATCTGCCATCCGACAAGCGCTTTTAGTTCCAGGCGCATCAGCGGAAATTTCGGGTCGTCTCGTATGATATAGAAACCATTTTGCAGGTAGAACTCGATAGGCCCGAGGGCGTGCTTCTCGTCCCGCGTCGCAAACGTTTCTATGGCTTTCACTTTGCGCTTGACCAGGCTTGCTTCAACCGATTGCAAAAGCACTCGGCCAAGACCGCGCCCGCTTGCATAGGAGCGAACGTATAAACACGTCAAAAGGTATGCGTCATCGCTGACCGGGGTTGAGAACCGTTGCGCTCCCGGAAAAAATCTTGCGGGTCCGTACTGGGCGTAGGCAAGTGCCTCGTTGTCGACGTAAATCATCTTGCCGCACGCACCGCACTCTCTAATAAGGCGCCTCATGCGGTCTGCTTTGGCTTCATGCGCCCGCTCGGGGTCGGTCTCTGTCGGCAATCCTTCCCAGCGCGTGCAGCTTGCGCACTCCAAACCGGAGCGCAGCAGCGTCTTTGGCGTTACCGGCACTATTTTTCTGCGCATAGCGATCCCTCGAAATCGATGAAGTTCCTCTTATTTAATTGTAGACAATACTCGCCCGACTGCAAGTTCGTGCGCTTTCTCTCCCACCAATCAAAAAACCGCTTGTAACCAGGCAGGTTGCCCGATATCAAGCGGTTAATATTAAAAGTTTAAAAGCCCGGCTGCAATAAGTCTATTTGGATTCTTCTTCCTTTTCTTCCGGTTTCTCGGCTGGTACTTCAACCGGTTTTTCAGCTGGTGCTTCGGCTGATGTTTCAACCGGTGTTTCGGCTGGTTTCACAGCCGGCTTTTTAGCCGGTTTCTCCGTTACCTCTTTGGTCTTTTGCTCGGCGGTTGAAACCGCTTGCTCGGCTTCCTCGGCCGCTGCGTTGATCTTTTCGCGCACCGTTTGGGATGCGGACTCAACGCCGGTTACCAGGCGCTCTCTGGCCTCCTCGATGCGGCCCCTTAACTCCATGCCCCGCTCGGTCGCCATGCCGCGTACCCGGTCGAATTGATCCCCATATTTCTCGCGGCCTTCCTCCATCATCTCCTCGGCGCGCTCTTTAAGGCGCTCCCTGGTTTCTTGGCCAGCGCGCGGTGCAAGCAACAATCCGCCGACCGCGCCGACCGCGCCACCGACCACGAAGGCAAAAAACCTCGCGATCTTGCCTTTTCCTGTGTGTGCCATATAACAACCCTCCAAATTAAATTAAACTTTGCTCATTCTAATGAGCTACCCAACTTGCGCTGTTTTTAAACAGCTTTCTTGCGCTTGAGTGCAAACCCTACCAGCATCTCTACGAGATCATCGAACTCGATGCCGTGTGCGGCCGCCGACATCGGCAGCAGGCTTGTCTCGGTCATACCCGGGCTTGAGTTAAGCTCGAGTACGTACGGGTCGCCTTTCTCGCTTACCATGATGTCGATCCGTGAAACATCGCGGCAATCCAACACGGTGTGTACCTTTATTGCGATGTCCTGAATCTTCTGAAGGAGGTCCTTCGGAAGCCTTGCCGGGATATGGTACTCCGCCTGGCCCATCGAGTACATCGAGTCGAAGTCGAAAAACTCCTTGCTCGTGCTGATCTCGATCACGGGAAGAGCTTTCGGGTCATGGTCGCCCAGGACGCTCACGCTTACTTCGACACCCTTGATGTACTGCTCAATGATTACCTTGTCGTCGTAGCTGAGCGCACCGATCAAGGCGCCGGGAAGCTCTTCTTTGGTGTGTGCGATCTTGATACCGAGGGCCGAGCCCTGTCCGGCGGGCTTTACGACAACCGGCAGGCCGAGGCTTTCCACAACGTCATCAAGGACCGCCGCCGCCCCCATCTCGCGGAAGCTGCCGGCGGTCAGCGTATAGTACGCCGGCGTTGGGATGCCTTTTCGTTCAAATATTTCTTTGGAGAGTGCTTTGTCAAAACTAACGGTACTGGCATAAACGCCGGGCCCGGTATACGGGATGCCCATGATCTCGAGCAACTCCTGCACCGTGCCGTCCTCGCCGTACTTTCCATGCAGTGCTATATATACTAGATCGACCGGATTCTGCCTGAGGTTATCGACGAGGTTTTCATCCACGTCGAGCTTGATGACCTCAAAACCTTTCTCCCTTAACGCTTCAAATACCCGATGGCCGCTCTTAAGCGATACATCGCGCTCGAGCGAGCGGCCTCCCATGAGAACCGCTATCCTTTCTCTCACAGCCGTATCCCCCATTTCACTGGCGTAAAAACTCCCTTCGAACTCACTTCGTTTTGTTAAATCCGTTAACTAATAATGTACAACGTTTTGCGTAACGATTGTAAATAACACTACTTTTTCTCGGGCGTATATCCACGCATAAGCGACTTGTAAAGAACTAGTTGGTGCTTGATAACTCCGCCCAGGCGTTTTATTCCCTCATCGATTACTTCGGGAGGGCAATACGAGAAGTTAAGCCTCATATTACTCTTGCCGCCCTCGCTCGCAAAGAACCCCCTGCCGGGCACGTAGGCCACTTTGGCCTCACGGATGGCTTCTGCCAACATCTCGCCGGAATCGAGCCCATCGGGCAGTGTCGCCCAGATAAACAGCCCTCCGTTGGGGCGCGACCAGCTTGAGCCTTCCGGAAAGTACTCCTCAAGCGCATCGAACATCGCATCGCGACGGTCTCTATAGAGGTCGATCAGCACATCGACGTTGTGTCGCCAATCAAACGAGTTCATGTACTCCTCGGTTATCCGCTGGGAAAACGAACTCGTGCATAAGTTGGCCGCCTGCTTGGCGTTTATTAGTTTTTCCAGGATGGCCTTGGGTGCGATAACCCAGCCCAGGCGCATGCCCGGGGCAAATATCTTGGAGAAGGTCCCGAGATAGACGACATTTTCATCCACCGCGCGCAGGAGCACCTTCGCCTCGCCGTCAAAGCGCAGTTTGCCGTACGGGTCGTCCTCTATAACGAGAAACCCGTATTTATCCGCAAGCTCGAGCACTTTGAGGCGCCGGTCCGCCGACATCGTAAATCCCGCCGGGTTCTGAAAGTTGGGGATAACATAGAGAAACTTCGGCTGAATGCCCTGCCTGGAAAGCTCTTTAAGCTTGTCTTCTAAAAGGTCGACTTTCAGGCCATCGTCATCCATGGGGATGCCGACGACGTTGGGCTCATAGCCCGCAAAAGCCTGCAGCGCCCCCAGGTAGCTCGGTGCCTCGACCAGGATGGTATCTCCTTTTCCGATGAATATCTTGCCCAGAAGCTCGAGCGCCTGCTGTGCGCCGTCGGTGATAATCAAGTCATCTACGCCGATTTTCACGCCGCCTTCGGCCATCATCCCCACGATCTGGCGCTTGAGCGCCTCGTATCCTTCCGAGCTGCCGTACTGCAGGGCTTCGGGGCCCTCGCGCAGCATCACCCGCTGGGTTGATTCCACAATCTGATGAACGGGAAACACCCGGGTATCGGGCAGGCCCCCGGCAAACGATATTATATCCGGGCGCGCCGCGACCGCCAGCATCTCCCGTATCTCCGAGGGCTTCATTTGGCTTACCCGCGGCGCGTATAGCTTTGTCCACTGGTCTAATCTAAACTCCGTCATTATCTTACCTTCGGCCCAGCACGCTACCACTTTACTCTGTCTTTATAGACAAAAAACCCCTCATCCCAACGGGACGAGAGGCTTGACTTTCCGCTCGCGTTACCACCCATCTTCGCCGCTACCTCACGGTTGCGGCCTTATGGAGTCGCACGACCCCGGTGATAACGGTACCTCCGGTCGGGCTTACTTTTTGATTCTGCCCGACTGCTCAGGGACGGCTTCCCAGCTAAACCAGGTACCGGCTCCCAGCCACCCCGGCTCTCTTACACCGTGATCTAACCGTACTCTTCCCTTCTACGCACATCTATGTGTTACTTATTGTGTACTAATTGTGCTCCATTTTAAAGTATTATGATAGTTGAGAGAGCCGGCAAAGTCAAACCACAACCAGCCCCCGCCAGCCAGCCTGATGGTTGCAGAGGGGGGTTTTACCGGCCTTGACGCGATACCGTACACCTTTTATACTCAATTATGTTAAAATTAAAAATTCGCCCTCGTAGCTCAGGGGATAGAGCACAGGTTTCCTAAACCTGGTGTCGCATGTTCGAATCATGCCGGGGGCACACTCATTTACCAGGGATGTTATAAAAAAGTTAACAGTTTCTGGGCCGTCCACTTCACTATTTGCACTTGTTTTGCACTTGTAAT
>NZ_PFNG01000177.1:50848-52382 GCF_002791875.1 Candidatus Aquicultor secundus
GGCTTCTCGTACTTAAAATAACATCACCCTGCTATCTCACTGGCCTTTCATGGTCTGGCTGCTCGATTACACATCAAGGCCAACTTTGTAGTCGCCGACTGATTAAGTAGTGTATTTTATGGGAAATATTATCCTTAAGCTTAAAACAATAGGGCATCTGAGCTTGTGTTATTGATAGCTCCCAAAATGTATTTTTCTCGAATTTACTTTCAACTTGCCCTCACCTCTGTTAGACTATAGGCTACAGTACTAGGGATAGTGATTTATATGGGCGACAACTCTCTAGAGCAAGAATTCTATTTCCAGTGGCACATCACCGAAAGGTGTAATCTTCGCTGCCAACACTGCTACCACGAATCCTATAAATCCACAGGGGAACTCGAGTTCACACAGCTTAAAGAGGTTCTAGCCAAAATCGAACAGGCACTTACCGTGTGGCAAAAGGTCGGCTCTCTCTCGCTGACTGGCGGCGAGCCGTTCGTTCGTAAAGACGATTTGTTCAATCTAATAGATACAATCGATGAAAGTGACGTCATCGATTACTTCGATATCTTAACCAATGGCACATTAATCTCCCCTGAAGATGCAAAACGCTTACAACAATCACGTAAGTTACGGCGGGTTCAACTCTCCCTTGAATCTCCACACGCAGGCAAGAATGATGCAACCCGTGGCGATGGAAACTTCAATAAAGTCATAAACGCTATTCGATTACTAAAACAAAATGACCTTGAAGTTAGCATCATGACTACTATCACGAAAGAGAATAAGAGTGACATTCCTACTCTGCTCGATCTTCTGACTGCCGAGCACGTTGATACGTTTGCAATTGAACGTTTTATACCTGAAGGATCAGGCTTGACTATAAAGAACTTGGCCTTAAGCAAAGAAGAGGCACACGAGGTTTTCGAGAAGATTCATGAAATCGGCATTAATGAAGATCGCGTCCGGGTTTTGATGTACCGCCCTCTGTTTTGCTTAGTTGATAAAGATGATCCCACAGTAGGCGCCATGTGTTCAGTTGGCACAAACGCCCTTACGATCATGCATGATGGAACGCTATATCCATGTAGAAGGCTGCCAATCGCTATTGGCAACATTCTTCAAGAGGGTATTTTTAAGGCTTGGTATGACAGCGATCTTCTATGGTCAATTAGACAAAGTAGCAACCTAAAGGGCAAGTGTGGATCATGCGAGTTAGTTCCCATTTGCAGGGGGTGCAGAGCCATGGCTTATTATGTTACAGGTGATTACTTAGAGGAGGACCCGCACTGTTGGAAACAACCAAATCAATCTACTGCCTTAGCCCAAATATTGCGTTGCGCAAGGTAGATGATCTAAATAAGTACTGGGCGTTTAATCTAGTTGATGGAAGTCAATATGAGCTCAATACAACATCGTATTGGTTATTAGAGAATTTTGATGGCAAAAACAGCCTGAACGTGATTATTGGTGAGTTTTTAAACGTATTCGAGGTCGAAGAGTTGCAATATAGAGCGGATATTATGGAAATAGTTGGTGAATTTATTAACCA
>NZ_PFNG01000276.1:0-257 GCF_002791875.1 Candidatus Aquicultor secundus
GGCTCTAAACGAAATCATAGATGTTCATAAACGATACGAAAGATTTAGCGACAAATCAACTGAAGAGGCCAAAGTTTATATTGAGCAGAAAATGGGCGGAAAATTATAAAGGTTCAGAGGAGCTAGCAAGTGGCTCTGAATAAATTCCACTTGATTTATTCCAAAACCCTGCTATAAATTAGAATAACCAAATTCACTATTCTAATATTATGTCGATAATTAGAATAACTATGTTCACTATTCTAATATCCTGGAAT
>NZ_PFNG01000276.1:310-5588 GCF_002791875.1 Candidatus Aquicultor secundus
CAAAGCACCATTTATACCACCAAAGTTGCCACCAAAATTAGACTACAACAGTTTAATTAAAGAAATCGGTGAAGCTAATCGCGCTCTCGGTGAACTCAACGGATTATTAGTAAACATTCCTAATCCAGACCTATTAACCTCACCTTTACTTACCAAAGAAGCAGTTTTAAGTTCACGTATAGAAGGAACACAAGCCTCGCTTGAAGATGTCTTGAAATACGAAGCTGAAGAGAAGGTAACTGAGGCCAACGAAAAAGAAAGAGATATCAGGGAGATTATCAATTACCGGCAGGCTATGCGTCTGGCTATTGAAGAGCTAGAGAAAAGACCTATTAGTGAGAACCTAATAAAGAAGATCCACTATGTTTTGCTTGATTCTGTCCGAGGGGCAAGCAAAGATAGAGGAAATCTAAGGCGAACCCAGGTTTTTATTGGTCTACCCGGAACCCCGATAGAAGAAGCAACCTATGTGGCACCACCTGCTAATGCACTACAACAGCTATTAAGCAATTGGGAGCAATATATAAATTCCGATAAAGAAAAAGATCCCCTTGTACAGATTGGCTTAGCTCATTATCAGTTTGAAGCTATTCATCCGTTTTTAGATGGCAATGGCCGAATTGGCCGGCTTTTAATTCCTTTATTCTTATATCAAAGAAACCTCTTATCGTATCCACTGCTATATATCAGCGAATACTTTGAAGAGAACAGAAGGGATTATTATGATCTCCTAAATAGCGTTAGCAATAACGGGGCTTGGGATAGCTGGCTTAGGTTCTTCTTAAATGCCATCACCACCGAATCTATTAAAACAAAGGGCACGGTTTTAGGTATCCTTAACCTATACAATGATTTAAAAGCGGAGATTACTGCTATTAACTCGATCTATGCCGTTCGGCTATTAGACGTAGTTTTCGCATCGCCTATAGTGTCATTTGCCAGCATCAAGGAGCACTTAAAAACAGCAAGCAACCAAACTGTCTACAACCTTTTGGCAAAGTTTGTTAATGCAGGTATTTTACAAGAGATTTCCGGCAAAAAAAGAGATAGAGTTTACGTCTTTGCTAAGTTGATCGAGATTTTAAGGTAAACATAGCTTACCGGCTGATCTGTCTTCGAATAACGAACTGAGGCACTTTAGAGCTTCTCAAAATACCCCTCCAACTTATCTAGCAGCTCTTTTTGGTTCGAATAGTGTTGGATTAGGGCTCATCCCGACACAGTTAAGCCTCTGATGCGTCTTCCTTGCGGTTGAATTCGTTCATGGCGCGTTCGACGCCGTGTTCGATGATGAAAGTTACGGCATCCGCCGCCTTGATGATGGCAAAGTCTACGTCTTCGCGCTCGCGTTTGGCAAAGGGGTGGAGCACATAGTCCCTGGCATCTTGCCTGCCGGAGGGCCTGCCGATACCGATGCGCACCCGCAGGAAATCCCCGCTTCCGAGTTGCCCGACTATTGATTGTATGCCCTTATGCCCGCCGCTTCCGCCATCGGGGCGAATCCTGATGCGTCCCGGCTCGAGGTCGAGGTCGTCATAGATCACGATCAAGCGGTCGAGTTCAACACCCTTGCCTTTAAGTATCTCGCGCACGGCAAGGCCGCTGTTGTTCATAAAGGTCAGCGGCTTCAGCAGCACCACGTTTTCACCGGCGAGTGCGCCCTCGCCCCATCGGGCCAGACGGCTTTTTTTGTCAAGACGTATGCCGTATTCCCGGCTCAGCCTATCGATGACCATAAAGCCGACGTTGTGCCGCGTCGCTTCGTATTCGGTTCCCGGATTCCCTAAACCAACTATGATATACATAACACTAAATGTCCCTAAATGTACCTGATAATGACCCGTATAAAGAAAAAGGGCGCAAGGCAATACCCCGCGCCCGGAAACTTAAGCGTTACTCTTTTTCTGCTGCTCTCGCTGCGGCTTCGGCGCTTCCCTCGACCGCCTCCGGTGCGATTCCCTCGACCGCCTCGGTGGTAACCGTTACCACACGCGGTACCGCAATCGCCACAACAACCGCCTCGGGATCGGTCAGCATCTCTAAGCCATCAGTTAGACCCAAGTCTTTTGCATGAACGCTCTCTCCCAGTTGCAGCTCGCTGACATCTACCTCGATATGATCCGGCATGGCTTGCGGCATACCCTCAATTTCGATAGTTTCTGTATGGCGTTCAAGAACACCGCCCTCTTTTATGCCTGGCGCTTCGCCGACAATCGCTATTGGAACCATCGCAGCGATTTTTTCATCGAGGGCTATCTTTTGAAAATCGATGTGGAGGTACTCGGCGCGCACCGGGTTTCTCTGGACTTCCTTGATTACGGCGTTTGGATGCCGCTTCGCGCCGGGCAGTTTCAGTTTAAAGATAACGTGCGTCCCCGCCCCCGAGTGAACGAGCGTTGAAAACTCGCGCGCGCTTATGATAATCGGCGTCGAGCCCCCGTCACTGTAAAGGACAGCAGGGATCTGGCCCTGCCTTCTGAGTTTTTTGCTTGATTCTTTTCCTACTACTTCACGCTTTTCTGCCTTAAGTTCGAATATATCCATATCCACACTCCTTATATAACTAAGTAAAACTATCTTCTCTGCTATTATCTAACCGCTCTTACAATATAGCGGTTCTACACCACTTCGCGACCAGAATGGTAACACTCGATGTACAATCCCTGGACCCAGGACCCTGGCCTCTATAACTGGTTCTGGCCGTCAAACAACTCGCTTACCGACCTGTCCTCGTAAACGTTTCTAATCGCCTGGGACAAGAGACCGGCTATTGAGAGAACCTTGATCTTGGGGATCATCTTGCTGTCCGAAATCGGTATTGTGTTCGTGGTTACCAGTTGCTTGATCGGTGATTTTTCGATACGCTCGATTGCCGGGCCGGAGAGAACCGGGTGCGTTGCGCCGGCGTAGATCTCGGTAGCCCCGTGATCCATGAGCGCCTGCGCGCCGCTGACCAGTGTTCCGGCGGTATCGACCATGTCGTCGATCATCAAGCACGGATGCCCTTTTATCTCTCCGATAATATGCGTAATCTCGGCCACGTTATGCGCCGGTCGTGTCTTGTGCAATATCGCCAGAGACGCCCCAAGTTTATCGGCATACCTCTTGGCCATCTTTACCCTTCCAACATCGGGTGAAACCACCACGAGGTCATGAAAATTCTTTTCCTTAAAGTACCCCGACAGAATCGGAAGTCCCATCAGATGGTCAACCGGGACATCGAAAAACCCTTGGATCTGCCCTGCATGCAGGTCGACCGTTACCATACGGTCGATACCCGCGGTCATTAAGAGGTCTGCAATCAACTTAGCGGTGATAGGCTCCCTCGCCGCGGCTTTTTTATCCTGGCGTGCATACCCGTAGTGCGGGATGACCGCGAACACTTTATGCGCGGAGGCACGCTTTAAAGCATCAACCATAATCAATAGCTCAACCAGGTTATTGTTGACATTGTCAGCGAGCGTTTGTACCACAAACACGTTAGCGCCCCTGATGCTCTCCTGGTAGCGCACGTAAATCTCACCGTTGCTAAAGGTCGACAGCTCAACTTTGCCGAGCTGGACCCCCAAGTGTTCCGCAATTTCCTCCCCCAGGGCCGGATTGGACCGACCGCTGAATAGCATTAATCGTTTGCTTTCTTCGCTTGCCATGTTCTCCTCACACTTTAACTTTCTGATATATCTTTTCGTTGTCTTCGTTTCTTGGCCCAGTCGTTGATTATGGTTTGATCGGACCTCTCGACAGCCAGGCTGTCGGCCGGAACATCCTTCGTAATTACCGAACCGGCCGCGGTAAACGCACCCTTGCCGATACGCACCGGTGCCACCAGCATGGTATCGCTCCCCACAAACGCGCCGTCTTCGATAACGGTCTGGTATTTGTTGGCGCCGTCGTAATTACATGTGATGCTGCCTGCCCCTATATTAACATAATCGCCTATATGCGTGTCGCCGATGTAGCTTAAGTGCGGTACCTTGCTTCCCCGGCCGATCTCACTCTTCTTTACCTCGACAAAGCCGCCGACCTTAGCGCCGGTCTTTACCAGCGTCCCCGGTCGGACATGACAAAACGGTCCAAGCTCTGCCGAGTCCTCTATAACACTCTCTTTTACTACCGAGCTTTCTATGACCACCGCATTGCCCACCAGACAATCAACCAGACGGCTTGCGGGGCCTATGATACAGTTTTCACCGATTTTTGTATCACCGCTGATGAACGTCATGGGATAGATAACCGTGTCCCTGCCGATCGTAACACTATCGGCAATAAAGGTGGTCGTGGGATCGATGAGCGTGACACCGGCCAGCATAAGCTTCTCGTTGATCCTGCCCCGCATGATGCGGTCGGCCTCGGCCAGCTGCACCCGCGTGTTCACGCCCATGGTCTCCTCCGGCTCATCAGCGAGGCACGCCATGATCGTTCCTCCGCCATCGCTTAAAACTTTGATAGCGTCGGTCAGGTAGAATTCTCCCTGCTGATTGTTTGAGTCTATCCCTTTTAGCGCTTCAAAAAGCTTTTCTTTATCAAAGCAGTAGGTGCCCGAGTTTACTTCGGCGATCGCCTTTTGCTCATCCGTTGCTTCCTTCTGCTCGACAATCGCTTGAACCGCACCGGTCGATGAGCGGATAATCCTGCCGTAGCCGGTCGGGTTATTCATTCGGGCCGTAAGCAATGTCGCCGCGGCCTCGTTCGAAGTATGGATATCGAGCATCCGCTGCAATGTCTCGGCGCTAAGCAGGGGCGTGTCCCCGCTAAGAACTATAACGGTACCGACAAAATCGGCCAGCATATCTTCAACCGTAGAGACCGCGTGCCCCGTGCCCAACTGCTCTTCTTGTAGCGCAAAGTCGACCCCTTCAAGGGCGGCCTTTACCTCATCGGCCCGGTGACCGACGATAACAATTGTCCGCTCGGGGTTGAGGCTTCTTACGGATTTTAAAACGAAGTGAATCATCGGCTCCCCACAAATAGTGTGGAGGACCTTCGGGCGGGAGGATTTCATGCGGGTGCCTTCCCCCGCCGCTAAAACCAAAACAGCTAGGCCCATCAAGCAATAACTCCTAATCCTGTTTACTCTTACCAAACGCCAAATGGCTTTATACAGCTTTTAAACATCAAAAATTATACACGTATTGTGAGATATTTGAAATAACGGGGCTCTTATGTTCTATTGTTCCATTGCTCCGCACGGGAATAATTATTCCCGTGCGCGGGTAACTAGTGCCAGAACACCATAATTATTGTGTCATTCTGAAGCGTTGCGAAGAATCTAGCGGGC
>NZ_PFNG01000116.1:0-5351 GCF_002791875.1 Candidatus Aquicultor secundus
TCCGGTAAGTTTAGATACGGCATCATTAAAATAGACGATATTCAAATCTTTATCCGCAACAAAAAGTGGGTCCGGTATTCCCGCCAGAAGCGATTCTGCGCTAAATGAAGTGTTTTTCTCGGCCTTCTTCCC
This sequence comes from Candidatus Aquicultor secundus, assembly GCF_002791875.1. Lineage (NCBI taxonomy): Bacteria > Bacillati > Actinomycetota > Candidatus Aquicultoria > Candidatus Aquicultorales > Candidatus Aquicultoraceae > Candidatus Aquicultor > Candidatus Aquicultor secundus. Next base: position 133 of record NZ_PFNG01000116.1, read on the forward strand.
GTCCGCTTTTTTCTTTGCCGATCTTCCTGCTAACATGATATATGCCTCCGTTTACGACCATAGTAGTGATTCTTTAACACAATCGGTTTCAGTTAGTGCCGTTTCTTATATAAACGAAAGTAACTTAACCTTTGCAGCATGCATCGACGAGTTATACAGAATAATTATCACTGATTATGGTGGTAATCGGGCAATTTCTGACGAAGTTATAATACTTTTTTACAGAATTTAGGTTAAAAATACCTTGGGGAGTATACCGGATATAATCTTAGCCGGCATCAATACTATTAACGGGTTGATCTGGCAGTTGTAAAGCTAAAGCTATAGCTGCTTGCAAAAGCGTTGCCTGCGGCATCCTTCACCGCGCTCGCGGGAACGGTGACCGTATAGGTCGTGCTCGTCGCCAGGTTTTTTGCCGGATCAAGCACAAGGACGTTGCCGCTGATGCTCTTTTTGATTTTGATCAGCCTGCCCCTGCTGTTTTTAACCGTGATATTAGCGTAGGCGCTTCCCGCCTGGATGTTCTCGCTGAAGGTCACAGTTATCGTCTTGGCAACCGCAACGGCGGTTGCGCCGTTAGCCGGATCGGTCAGCGTAACTGCCGGCGCCTGGGTATCGATAGTATAAATCTCGGTGTAAACCGGTGATTGGTTTCCTGCATCATCAATAGCGATGAATTTAAGTGTTGTTGATATACCGATGCTAAGCGGCAGCCCCGAGTACTGGTTGCTCGCTGCAGTAGGCGTACTGCCATCGGTTGTGTAATAGATTGTAGCGGGCTCGGAAGCCGTAAGCGTTACCGATTGGGCTGAGTTATAAAGGCCGCCTGCCGGGTTTGCACTGGCGGTTAGCGCGGTTACATCCTGTGGCGCGGCCACATCAAACGCATCCACATTCACCGCCGTGCCGCTTGAACTTGCGTTTTTGTTTCCGCTAACCTCGATTTTCAATGTATGGTTGCCGAGCGCGAGACCAGATTTTGTATAGACCAACTGCTGGTAATCATCCGCCCCGTAAAGATCGACATCCTGGACGTAGCTTCCGTCGATATATACCTTGGCGATACCTGCCGAGGTACCCCTGTTGGCAATCCAGGTAACGCCGTTGCCGTAGAACGAATAGGTCACCGAGTCCCCCGTCATACCCGAATATTTGTAGGTGCCGCCGCTCGCGTAGCTTGAGCTTGCGCTAAGCCAACTGCCCGAATAAACCGCACTGCTGCTGATCTCTTCGTCGTTGTTGATGTTAGTCGTAACGGCTTTTTGCGCGTTTATGCGCCCGTAGCCGAAATAGCTATCCCTGCCGGCCGCACCAAGATCGTCGGCTGTTTCCTGAACCATCCTGGCAACCTGGCTGTTGGTTTTAGTCGGATAGCGCGAAAGAATAAGCGCAGCAAGGCCTGCAACGTGCGGGCTCGCCATCGATGTACCGGACATCCACGCATAACTTGAATTGCTCGAGTTGTAGCAGCTAAGGATATAATGTGCCGCGACGCCGTCACTATTACCACCCGGAGCTGCGACATCTACCGCCGGCCCGTAATTGGAGTAGGATGCTTTTTGGTCATCGGTAGTAGTGGCGGCAACGCCTATAACATTTGGATATCCCGCCGGATAACTTACCGCGCTGCTGTTGTCATTGCCCGCCGCCGCAACGACCAGGCACCCCTTACCCTGAGCGTATGAGACCGCATCGGCCAGAGTAGTCGAGTAATCGGGCCCGCCAAGGCTTAAGTTTATTACTTTTGCACCGTGGTCGGCCGCATATGTAATTCCGCTGGCAACCCAGGAATCATAACCGCTTCCTTTGGAATCCAGCACTTTAACAGCTAGAATCTTAGCTCCCCAGGAGATACCGGCGATACCCTTAGCGTTATTAGTAACCGCCCCGATCGTCCCGGAGACGTGCGTGCCGTGTCCGTTGTTGTCATACGCATCGGCATCGTTATAGGCAAAATCGTAGCCATTGATAACTTTACCTGCTAAATCCTCGTGGTTGTAATTAACGCCGGTATCGACTACCGCGACTACGGTCTGATCGCCGGTCGTTACATCCCAGGCCTGCGGGGCGCTGATTTTAAGAAGGTCCCACTGGTAGGAAGAGTAGTAGGTATCATTTGGGACGGCGAAGGCTTGGACGCGATGGTTGGGCTCGACGTACTCCACGCCGGCCATCTTTTTGTACTTTGCAACCGCATCGCCGACACTAAGCCCGGCGGGCAGTTTTACTTCGTGTACCTTCAAATCTTTGATCTCGCCGGTTTTTTGCGCACCGACGAGCTTATGGATACCCTCAATCACTGTATTACTTAAAGACGGTTTGAACTTTACGAGCAGCTCCCCGGGGACGGTATCACCAGAACCCTGGTTGTTTACTGAGGTCTGGAGCGGCAGATCTGGCGCCGCCGAGACCGGAAGGATCGGCATGAAAGAGAAGACCATTGTGCATACAAGCACAAATGCCAAAAGTTTACGCCTGTTTCCCATTTGTTCACCCCTTAAAATACGTGCGGTAATTATGCAGTTATATAAGCTCTATTAGACTCGAATAGACTTGCGTAAGGTAAATTTTAACACAACCGAAGGCATATTTGAAGTGTGTGAACCATTACTTTTATGTATCACCAGTCCACCGATTACAACTTCATGGAAAAGCCCCTTACCCCCGAGCGCGTTGATGAAATCATAACCGCTGAAGAGAATAATGGCGATTACGAGGGATTTTGCTTCAAGATTTGTCCGCAATTCGTCGAAACTAATAAAGACGAGAAAGGATTGTGAAGCTATGCTGAATGTCGAACTTGCAAAGCCCTTTGTGGATGCCGCGTTTGGTTTTCTGCACCTGGAGGTCGGCCTACAGGTTAAAACAGAGCCGTCCGCGGCAACAACGACCCAGGGCACGTCCCAGGAGATAAACATCATCATCGGAATAACCGGATCGGTAAGCGGCCAGATGATCTACAGCATGTCGCTCAACACAGCTAAAAGCATCGCAGGCATGATGCTTGGGCGCCAGATTGATTCACTCGACCGCACGGCGCAAAGCGCGCTCTGCGAGCTTGGAAATATGATTTCAGGAATGGCAATCACGCGGTTTGACGAGGCGCACTCAAACGTTGCGCTCACACCCCCGAGCCTCGTCGCCGGAAAGAATATCTTCATCTCAATCCTTAAACTCGGCTGTATGCGGGTATCTTTAGTCAGCGAACTCGGGACTGTTGACGTGACCATCGCTCTTGAGGAGAAAGCGTTGCTTCGGCAGGCCGAAGCCGTTTAGGGTGGGTAACGAAGAAGCTCCCTGTTACAGGGCCCCCGCATCTTGAGTGACTTTCATGACGATTTCCAACGAAGTTTTTCCCTGTACGACTTTGGCGATTCCGGCATCGCGAAGCGTTCTAAACCCTTGCTTTTCCGCAACTTCCCTGATCCGGGCCGCCGCAGCTCTCGATACAATTAAATCTCTGATTTCATCATTAATCTCAAGGACCTCAAATATCGCCTCGCGACCCTTGTATCCCACACCACGGCACTCGGTGCATCCCTTTGGCCTGTAGAGCGTGATGCTGCCATCATTCGGTAGGTTAAGGCCTGACAACAACTCGGGAACCGGCTTATACGGTTCTTTGCACGACGGGCACAGCAACCTTACCAACCGCTGTGAAATTATCCCGAGGATCGATGTTGCGGCAAGAAACGGCTGGATACCCATCTCGGTAAACCTCGTTGGTGTGGAAGGGGCGTCGTTGGTGTGAATCGTCGAGAGCACGAGGTGCCCCGAAAGCGCCGAGTGGACCGCAATCTCGGCGGTCTCTTCATCGCGAATCTCACCGACCATGATGATATCCGGGTCCTGGCGCAAAACCGAGCGCAGACCGGTAGCAAAGGTCACACCCGCTTTGGGGTTGACCTGTATCTGGTTTATCATGTCGAAGGTATACTCGACCGGGTCCTCGATGGTCACGACGTTTTTCTCTACCGTCGCCAGACCACTAAGCGCCGTATATAGCGTGGTCGTCTTACCGCTTCCGGTCGGGCCGGAGACGAGGATCATACCGTACGGACTATTTACAAGGCGCCTGAATTTCTGCAGGTCTTCCCTGTCAAAACCAAGGCTTTCTTCACTGACTGAAGATGCTTTTTTCTCAAGCACCCTTAAAACAACCTTCTCGCCAAAAATCGTCGGAACAGTTGACATTCGAAAATCGATTTTCCGATCACCCGCGTAGACGGCGAACCTTCCGTCTTGCGGCGCCCTTTTCTCGGCTATGTCAAGCTCGGCTAATATCTTCAACCGGGAAACAACCGACCGGTGAATCGACTTAGGGGCCGTCGTTATCTCATGCAGAATACCATCAACCCTGATGCGAACCCGCAGCTCGTTTTCACCCATCTCGATGTGGATATCGCTCGCTTCGTCGATTAAGGCTTGCCGCAGAACCATCTCGATAAATCTCTTGGTGTCCCCATCACCGGCCTTACCTTGCGCCGGTGCGTTGCCGGCTTTTTGCCCCGCACGGCGCTGCCCTGTTTCGACACCTCTATTCGCTCCCTGCATCCAATAGTACTTATCAAGCGCCTTTTGGATGTGCTTTTCCGTGGTGATAACGGGGATAATCTGGCAGCCGGTAATGCTCTCGGCATCGTCCATGGCAAAGAGGTCAAGAGGGTCGGCCGTCGCCAGGGTTAGCAGTTTATCAATCTTAGCCACCGCTATTATCTTATATTTTCTAGCGATAGCCTCGGGGATTAATCTAACAATATCTTCGTCGACTTCCGTAAGGTCAAGGTCGATGCTCGGGATATCGAGCTGCCTACCAAGAAACTCGATGAGAGTTTCCTCGCTGACAAACCCCAGTTTACGTAAAACAATACCGAGACGCTCCCCGGTCTTTTTCTGGGTAAAAAGCGCCTCTTCAAGCTGAGATTGAGTTATAACCCCGGCTGTGACCAGCAGTTCTCCGAGCCTTATTTTTCTTACCGCCTGATGTGAAGCTTGTGGCATATTAGATACCTCGTCGTTTAGTTTCTATTTAGATTAATACCTTCATGTATCGACGAGTTTAGCTGGATTTTTAGGGCTGAGTCGCATAAAGACGATGCAAAATCCATTCAAATAATTCGGCCAATAATTGATCCAAATAATTCTGGAAAGAATCGGGTAACAAAATACCGTGCTGGTCGTATTTAAGCCGCTGAAAGGATGGTGCGCTTGATAAACCT
>NZ_PFNG01000206.1:0-5315 GCF_002791875.1 Candidatus Aquicultor secundus
GATCCATGCGTCTAGCTAGCTCGGTCTGCGATATTGACAATGCCTTTATTGTATCCAGAAGTATCTTGCCTGGAGGAATAGCTATGTCCGAATAGATTCGTTCCTTTGTCCTACTCATAATGTTTACTCACCTCTTCAATGCGCACGATTTGTAACTCATCGCCTTTAAGTGTTACTATCAATCTCATCCGTCCCGTCAGCTCTAATGCGTACTGACCTTCGCGGTCTTCTCTTAACGGGTGAAAGTAATATTGCGGGAAGGCATAAAGCTCATTCACATCGTTAACACTATAAATTAAATCAATGCATGCAATATAGTTTAGACCGACCACCTTGCCATATTTTCTTACGGCCTCACGGTGATTTTCATAGCACTTCTTTAATCTATTCGTCTTAAATTCTACATCCATTATACCCAACTTTAAATAGTTTTTCACCCTTTAGGTGAAAATTAGTAACAATTGTAGCTTGCTTTAGTGAGAGAACATTACTATATTAGTTTAGCGTATGTAGCGCAAACATAAAAGAACCGCCATGCCTTCTAACACTCATCTAACAAAAACAGTTATACCGTGTCCGCGGTTCAGCCCGTTCCCGGCCACTGCTACCATTCTGTAGGTTCAAGCGCACTCAATGGAGCTTATACTTATCGACGCGTAGTCTAAAATAATAGACTGATGTCTAAAATATTAGACCAAGCACCCAACCCAGCCTTTTAAGGCATTTACGAATTGAAATTGAATGCTGTTCTGACGTTTTTTAATGAGAGTAAATAACCTACATGCCCCAGTTCAGAAGCTAGAGGCTTATTCGTATAAGACAAAACTCTTGTAATGTTTAAAAACTTGGCGATGAATGGCGTGACAGCCAATAAACTTAAAAGTGTAATTTAGTTTACTTTGCTTGACTTAATATAAACTAAATGGCAATATAGTTTATATCTTAATGATGAATAGAAACTAACTTATGAAAATTGAAATCGGCAGGTATCAGCAACAAAAAGAGGACTTCTCCGCCTTTGCGCCGGGAGCTTTTCCACCGGAAGGCATTTTTAATTATTCCCAAGAAATTCTTATAAAATCTGCTGAAGCGGATCGCCTGATCGGTAAACTTGATGGAATCACTCATACGCTACCGGATGTCGATTTTTTCCTCTACATGTTTGTGGCAAAAGACGCCACTTCTTCCGCTCAGATCGAGGGAACAAAAGCAACGATAGTTGACGCTCACTTCGATTAATTCGTGAAGTCCATTCACAACTTATCGAGGGAGCAAGAACTCCTCATTTTGCTGATCCCGGTCAGTTTCGCCGTTCCCAAAATTGGATCGGCGGTACCTCACCGTCTAATGCCTTATTTGTGCCCCCTTCGGTAGATGAGATGAACCGTGCTTTACACGATTTCGAGAGTTTTTTGCACGCAGGATTACAAGCGCCGCCGCTTTTGCATATCGCTCTTACGCACGCCCAATTTGAGACCATTCACCCGTTTCTTGATGGAAATGGAAGAACAGGCAGGCTTTTGATCACTATGTTGCTATGCTATTGGAAGTTGCTTGAGAGACCCGTACTATTTTTGTCCGCATATTTTTAAAAACACCAAAAAGTTTATTACAGCAAATTGCATGGCTATCATGACGGCGAGGTTGAGGAATGGGTTAATTTTTTCCTTGACGGTGTTATCGAAACCGCCAATGAGTCAATCAATATTTCAAAGCAAATAACAAAGCTTCGTGAGGAAGATATGGCAAAAATACAGGCCCTTGCCAAAAGAGAATCGGAAAGCGGAGTTTTAATATTACGCAAGCTTTTTTCCAGGCCCATTATCGGCACTCGGAACATTATGGAATGGACCGCCCGATATCAGCCGATCGATACCTCAAGTTATCAGGCATCTCTCTGCGTTTTGTTTAACATATCAACTGCCTCTTGGATGCTTTCTGCACAGCGCAAAGGGCATGACACTTCAAGCAAACCCTGCAGCTTTTTAAAACGCTTTTGTGGGCTGACAATAACAAAGAGGGCATAAGTGATACCAAAAGGACATCCTAACAAGCCCCTACACCCATGCCTTAAGGAACGAAGTTCTTCCCAAACAGACACATCGCCGGATAAATCAATAATAGCCGGCAGATCACTTTCCATAACAGATAATTGCACCAATCGAAACAGAGTAGAAAAGTTGGCAAGATTAAGGTCTCCTTCAAACTCTATAAAAGGATATCCGTTTTCATAGCGATGCTTTAATTTTACTTCAGGCATATCGCCTCATTTTTAAATAAGTGTACCAACCATACCTATTTTTACCCACACTCGAAGGAAAGACCCTAGAAAACCAAAGATTTGTGCGAATCCTTGAGCTTACAGCTCCAGGCCGCTTTCTTTGTTTCTTAAAAGTTGCTCGTCGAAGATGTATTTGATGAGTTTTGCGCGGTCGGCGCGGTCGAGTTTAGTAAAGGTTATGCCCACGTGGTAGCCGTTTCCATCTTTGGATTCACCGACTCGAAGTGTTTTGCCGTGCGCTTGAATTTTGCCGCCCTCGGGGAGCGTGATATCGAGGCCGACCGGAATATCTTCTTTAATCTTTACCAGCTGATCCCAGCGTATGACCAGTGCCGCCCCGCCGCCGCTTATGTCGATAGCCGTTACATCCTCCACCGTTTCGCCGTAGATCCGGCACTGAATGCGTAGTTGGGGGTCGGATAAGCGGTAATAGCCTCTGCGTTGGAACAGCTGGTATTCTTTACCCAGCAAGAGTTTGTACTCATGGCCATCACGCGATACTCCGGCGATCTTGGTCGCAATAACGTAGACACCTGCAGCATGGGGAACGGAGAGCTTAAGATCGCCTGTATCTTTATCGGGTGGATTAATGTCATTGCCAAGAAGCTCACACAGGACTCTGTTGCCCGCAAGGTAATGTTTGACGCCGAGATTCCATGTGGCGCCCTGGCTATCGGAAAGACCTATTACTTGACCGGTGTTGAGCATAATCCGAAAATTCTCCACAGAACGATTCTATAGTGAGTTACACTGTATTTCAACCACTACCACAAACATAATAATTCCCTTGAGCCTTGCCCAAGGGAATTACTGTTCTAGAGGAGAAACTTCGACTTAAAAGCTGCTAATAAAGGCTACTAATGCATAAAGCGATTAATAGCCGATATAGGTTGCATTAACGCGTGGGTGCGGTTTTGCGATAGGCTCTTCATCCGGATACCCTAAGCTTAAACCGTAGATCACCTCGCGACCTCCAAGGCCGAGTTCTTCTTGTATCTGCCTCCCTATATACGGGGGCACCGTAATACCGCAGGCGCCAAGCCCCTCACGGTGCGCGAGCAGCCAGATTTGCATAAACTCGGTGGTTGCAGTTAAAATTTGGAACGAATATTCCCAGCGCTGTTCCTCGGGTAGCTCTGGAATCGTTACAAACATCAGCGTCGGTGCATCGCCAAGATTCTTGTAATACTCAAGCGCTTTTTTCTCGCTGTCCGGGTCCATCATCGCAAACAGGTCGCGAAGAATAACCGTGTTTTGTGTTAGAAGGTCAGCCAACCGGTCGCGCATTTCACCGCGCACGATCACAAAATCCCAGCCCCTGAAGGCGGCGACAACCGGCGCCCACCTGGAATCCTCAAATATGCGCTCAATTGTTTCCTTTGGCACCTCCTGTTTCTTAAATTTCCTGATCGCTCTTCTACTTTTGATTCCTTCTAAAAGTTCCACTTACTGTTCCCCCTCTTTATCCTTGTTGAAAACCGTGCTTTTCTATTAAATAATTAAGGATCAGCCAGCGCGTATTTCTATCCGCCAGACCCTCGGTAAACGCATTTATATGTTTTTGCCATTGCTTGCTTGGATGGAACCGGTAATAGATTGCCTCTCCATCGTCTTCATACTGGAGAATCCCTCTGTCTGATAGTTCAGAGAGCGCCTGCATTACCTCGTCGACGCTTCGCCCGATAGAACCGGCGATGTTTTCGGCGGATCTGCGGTCGTTTGGATTTTTCTGCAGGTAAGCGATGAGATCCCACTTAACCAGTGAGTCTATAACACCGTCTAGAAGTACCTGGAGTTCTTGAGAGAATCCCACTACGCACCCCTTAGCTTTCTTTGCCGGCCATTGTTTGCAGCTGCCCTCTTTTTTCGTGCTGTGACGGCCCGGTTTTTGCCGAGTGATTTAGCCCTGTAAAGGGCCCTATCGGCTTGCTCGATGATTTCCATCGGCTCGGTGCCCTGGTTCGGATAGCTTGCGATGCCGACACTCACCGTCAGGGTGTCATACCGGCTGCCCCCCGTAATCGGATAGGGCGCGCTGCGGATGTCTTGTATGATCCGATCCGCGACGACGCTTGCTTCCTTGCTATTTGAATCGGGCAAAATGACCACGAATTCCTCGCCGCCATAGCGGCACGGCACATCGGTCTCCCGGCAGCAATCAGAGATAACGCCGGCGATTATTGAGAGCGCTTTATCTCCGCTTAAATGCCCGTGTTGGTCGTTATAGGCCTTGAAGTTGTCCACGTCGATGATGAGACGATAGCTCACCTATGGTTCTCTGTGCCCGCTTAAGTTCCTCGGTCATGCGCTCGTAGAAGTACCGTTGGTTATAAAGACCTGTAAGGTGGTCGGTAAGAGAGGCTTCTTTCGCCTTGCGCATAAGCAAGGCGTTATCGATTGCCAATATAAACTGGCTAAAGGTTGTATCGAAGATATCCTTGTCGGTTAGCAGAGTTTGTAGCTCAGTGCTTTTAACAACAAGCAGATAAAAGCCTTGCGTTCCTTTATGAGTCGCGCCTATTGTGAGGCCCAGATTTTTAAACTCGGTGCCCGCTATTAGCGTTTCTTTATTGACCTTAAATAGGCTTTCGGAGAGACCGGTCTCGTTGATGCCTATGTTGGAGATAACGATCGGGTCGATATGATGCTCGGATTTAATAATAAGGGCGTGCGCGTCAAGGCCAAAGATTCGCCCGATTGTTTCCTGAAAATAGAGGAGGAGTTTATCGAGGTCGTTTATCGAGCCCAACACGCGGCTTGCGCTGACCAGTACGGTTACCTTGCTATCAAGCTCGTCGTTCAACCGCTGGATTTTCTTTTGGTTTTCCGCGAGGCGGCGGAAGCTGAGCCCGACAACCAGGGCGCCAAGCCATACCAGACCTATGCGCAATACGATTGGGCTATACAGGTAAGGGCCCCCCGAGGGGAGCTTTGCGTAGATATAATCAAAAACTGAAATAAACGCCGCCGTTGCCACACTGCCCCTAAGCCCAAGCTGCAACGAGGAGAGCGCAACAAGGATGAAGTATGCGTA
>NZ_PFNG01000021.1:0-5295 GCF_002791875.1 Candidatus Aquicultor secundus
CGAGTCTAAAGTCTTAATTTGGTTACTAATCAAATTAAATAGGTTTTTCGACAAAATATCAACTTGGACAGTGAAATGGCGAACGGGGTGTGATTTTCGAAGACAAGCTTAAGGGGGACGTTGTTTCCTGTGCGTCCTAACTCAACAAGTTAGGACGCACAGGAAACAACGTCCCCCTTATATAACCTCAATTAGTCCCGCGGTTCCTTCTTCGATTCGGCCGATGACTGCCCTGGTGGCTACGCCATGCGACTTAAGCGCGTCGAGGAGCTGTTTGCTTTTCTCCTGCGATACGCTGATTAAAAGGCCACCCGATGTCTGTGGATCGAACAGAATTTCGGGCGGGATTGAGCCGCTGGCTGTAAGCACAACGGCGTCTCCGAGAAACGTGCGGTTGCCCCTTGCGCCGCCCGGGATAACGCCCTTCTTTGCGAGATCGATCGCGCGCTCCCAGATCGGGATGCTCTTGATGGTGATCGTCGCCTTTACGCCGCTGCCGTTTACCATTTCATGCATGTGCCCGAGCAGGCCGAACCCGGTAATATCGGTGCAGGCGTTTACACCCACCTCGATCATGGCTTCGGCCGCGGCCTTGTTAAGGGTTGCGGCGGCTTCAATTGCCGGCATTATATCGTCTTCGCTTACGATACCGCGCTTAAGAGCAGTTGCAAGAATCCCCATGCCGAGCGGTTTGGTAAGAACAAGCGCGTCACCCGGTTTTGCGTTGCTGTTGGTAATTACCTTATCGAGGTCGACGATACCTGTTACCGATAGGCCGTATTTGGGCTCGTTATCCTGGATGGTATGCCCGCCCACGATGACGGCCCCCGACTCCTTTACCTTATCGCTTCCCCCCAGCAGTATCTCACCGAGAAGGTCAAGCCCCAGACTGCACGGAAACGCTGCGAGGTTGAGCGCCGTTAGCGGCGTTCCACCCATCGCGTAGATATCGCTTAGCGCATTTGCCGCGACTATCTGGCCGAACATGTATGCTGAATCGACGATCGGCGGAAAGAAGTCAACGGTCTGAAGCAACGCGCGCGTATCATCAAGTTTGTAGACCGCGGCGTCGTCGGACGTCTCAAAGCCGACCAAAAGTTCCTCGGCCTTATCCGTCGGCAACCAGCTCAATGCCTGCTGTAAGTCCCCCGGACTCATCTTGGCAGCTCAGCCGCTTTTGCTCGATAACTGCGTGAGACGCACTCTTTCCGTCACCATTGGACCCTCTTTCCTTCCAGACGGTAGTTCTACATCAATTGCTATTATTGCAATTGTTCATAGATATTATAACAAGAATTAACATCGTTGACAACCAGAAAAGCTCTAGAGCCCGAGCGCGCCGGATAATTTGTCCTCGAGCCAGCCCATCCAGGCATCGAAGCCTTCGCCGGTCCGGCAGGAGAGGGGTATAACGTTTACATTTGGGTTGAGCTTGCGAACGGTGTCTTCGAGGCGCTCCATGCTAAAATCCGAAAGCGCCAGCATGTCGATCTTGTTGATGATCAACACCTCGCAGCTCGAGAAGATCGTTGGGTATTTGAGGGGTTTGTCATCGCCCTCGGGAACCGAGAGGATAACCACGCGGGCCGACTCGCCCAGGACAAAATCCGCCGGGCACACCAGGTTGCCGACGTTCTCGATTATTAAAAGGTCGACACCGGTCAAATCCAGGTACTCGAGCGATTTTTGAATCATATTGGCCTCAAGATGACAAGCGCCCCCGGTATTTATCTGCACGGTTTCAATCCCGTGCTCGCGAACTTTTTCCGCATCGACTTTTGAGGCGATGTCTCCTTCGATAACCGCTGCTTTGTGGTGACCGGACAGGCGGCGGGCGGTTTCGAGAATAAAGCTCGTTTTACCCGCGCCCGGCGAGGACATGAGATTTATCGCAAAGATGCCTTTTTCTTTAAATACCTCGGCGTTTTTATCGGCAAGGTTCTCGTTTGCCGCAAAGATGCTCTCTAAAACTTTTATTTCCATCCTGAATCACCTGCAATTGTCTTTGTAGTTGCCCTATTCCACTTCTATAGAATCAACAAAGAATTCCCGGCCGGAGACAAGCTCAACCGCATGTTCGCCGCAGTGCGGGCAGGTATAGATATCGAGCTGCTCGACTTCGCTTTCTTTGCCGCACTGCAAGCAGCGAATAACGATCGGGACGTGCTCGATGACGAGTTGAGCGCCCGCCGCTATCGTATCGCCGGCCAGATACTCGAAGAAAAACTGCATCGAGTCCTCGACGATTGCGGTCATCTCACCGGCTTTCACGTTTACCTGGGAAATCTTCGCCGCCCCGTTCTTTACCGCGTGCTCGACGGCTATATCAAGAATGCTCTGCGTTAGTCCAAGTTCGTGCATTTTGCAGCGTCTCCCTTAAAGCCAGCGGGCGACGAGCAGACTTAGTTCAAAGAGTATGATAAGCACGACTCCAAGTATGCTCATGCTGACGATACTCCAATCCGGTGTGGCGATGGCTGCGATGATGAAGCTTGCAACATACGCATAACGCCAATTTTTGCGCAGCATTTTGCGGTCGACGATGCCGAGCTTTATCAGGAGTATGATGACCAAAGGGGCCTCAAACGCAACCCCAAATGACAGCATGAATAGGGATACAAAACTAAGGTAATCATCAGCCCTCACGATAAAGCCGAGCTGCCCCATGCCTTGGGCACGCAGCCAACTAATAGCCGGCGGCAGGACGACGAAAAACGCAAACGCCGCACCACCAAGAAACAGCAACGTCATGGCGGGCAGAATCGCGAAGATATATTTACGCTCGTTGCTCTTGAGCGCCGGGGCAAAAAATGCCAGTATCTCGTAAATTATAAACGGCGAGGTAAGGATAAAGCCCCCGATTACGGCAAGCTTAAAGCGCAGCATGAATATCTGCATGAAGCCGAACACGGTAAGCTGGACATGTTGCAAATCACTCGGTAAAGGCCACTTGATGAACTCAAGAAGCGGTTTGAAGAAGATATAGCAAACGGTCGTCCCGATGAGGAGGACGATAACGGCATAGATAAGCCTCTTGCGCAGCTCATCCAAATGATCCAAAAAGGTCATCTCTTGATCGCTCACGAACGAAACCCTCCATATTGAGATATAGTGAGAGTAGCAAGAATCATGCCTCTTTGCTATCCCCTTTTATCTCCTCACCTACGGTGCTGATGGGCTCGATGAGATCTTTTTTAACAGCGTCTTGGAAACCCTGGGATGTCTTTTTGAATTCACCTATCATTTTACCGATCGAGCGCGCTATCTCAGGCAACCTCTTCGGACCGAAGATAATCAACGCAAGTATCAGTATAACTATTAATTCCGGTGGTCCTAAGCCTAAAAACATACACTTCCCTCAACCTCAGTTTAGCAGCCGCAATGCGCCAAGTCTAGGTGATAAGTGAACTAGTGAAACAGTATTTGGGTGAAGGTATTAGTGTTTTAGTGTTTGGGAATCTTTTTGACGAGTCTTAAGATAACTCCCTGATTTTGTGCAGTGATCGTGTCGACCTCGTCCATAATGCTGGTCAGGATACTCATTACCAGGTCCTTTTCTTGGGACTCAGAATCCGGCTTCTCAACATGCGGTATGCCTTTTGCCGGGTATTCGACATCGATCACCAGGTTGTCATCGTTTGTGTAGGCCGAAATACCGACCACCATGTCTTCAGATCGAGATTGTTTGTGCAATTGCATAATAGCGTTTGTGCATGCCTCGGAGACAGCGATTTTTATATCCTCCGTCGTTTCGCTGTCAAACCCTAAAAGCCCGGCAAACCCCGCTACGATAAGTCGCGCGATTCCGGCGTATTCCGGCTTAGCCGGGATTTCTATGCTTACCGGCTGGCTTAACGTGTTCACCTACGATCCTTTTAGGCTGTTAATTGCTTCGTCTTCGGATGAAAAGATGGGAAATACTTTAACGAGGCCCGTTATCCTGAAAATCTTGAGGATGTTCTCCTGCGTGCAGACTAAGGAAATCGATCCCTGGTGAGATTTTACCCGCTTAAGGCCGCCCACCAGTACTCCTAAGCCCGAGCTATCCATAAACTCGACCTTCTGCAAGTCGATTATGATATTGTACTTGCCTTCATCCACAAGATCGATTAAACGACTTTTTAGCTTTGGTGCCGTGTATACATCAACTTCACCTTCGAGAATGATTATCCCGATGCCGTCTACTTCTTTACTCTCAATCTTCAAATCCACTACTCCACCTCCTAGAATCTTTCAAGACACTTATACCACGCAGAAATTACCGCCAAACTTCGAACCTATTACAAGTACTTGGTTAATACCCATTTTGGCCGGTAACTGAAGCGATAGGGAACCAGAATATCTCGGCAACACTTTTATATACCCTAAACAAGCGCTCAATAAAACGTAATCTAAAATACAACACAGAAAACAATAAGCGTGTTCTTTCACTCAATTCTATGCAAACAGCAACCGCTTGGCAACAGGGCGCTTGCTCTATCCTGTGAGGGGTTATCGGCTACCTACCGATAGCTGTTCAGAATATCTATAACTTCGGAATCCGATGTCTGTTCAAATACCTCATAAAACTGACCGACCGCGAAGAAAAGTTCGTGGACTTCCGGGCAAACGATCTCATCGACGTGCTCTTTTAGGCTCTGACAGGTATCGGCAGGAGCAACCGGAACGGCCAGGACTAGTTTTTTTGGGTTTTCCCGCCTCACCGCGTTCACAGAAGCAAGCGCCGTGTATCCGGTTGCAAGCCCATCATCAACCAGTATGACCGTTGCGCCTGTGAGGTCAAGCGGGGCTTTATCTCCCAGATAAAGCCTGCGGCGCCTGTCAATCTCGCTTATCTGCCTGCTTACCTCCCGGTCGATATACGATCTGGGTATGTTGAGTTCCCTTATTAGCGGCTCGTTTAACATCACCGCGCCTTTCACAACGGCGCCGATGGCGAGTTCCGGATTGCCCGGAGCGCCTATCTTTCTCGGGATAATAACATCCAGCGGTAAGTGTAATGCCTTTGCGACCTCGTTGCCGACGACCACGCCGCCCCTTGCAATCGCAAGCACCACCGCATCCGAATCACGATATTCGGCCTGTAGTCGCCTGGCAAGCTGGCGGCCTGCATCAACCCGGTCCCTAAACATCTCAACACCCCTACCATTTATCTACAAAAATTTATTCACAAAAAAACAGCAAGCAAAACACCTGCTGTTTTCATTCATGACCACAGATCACTCTTCGGCGCGTTTGCCACGCTCGATAAGTTCTTTTACCTTCTGGCCGCCCTTGTGGCCGATTTCCTCGTAA
>NZ_PFNG01000021.1:5322-5414 GCF_002791875.1 Candidatus Aquicultor secundus
CGCCTTTATGACCGATTTCTTCATAAAACTCAGGGCCGTATTTTTTAGAGGTGGTCTCGCCGCCTTTTTCGCCGATCTTCTCATAGAATTCG
>NZ_PFNG01000021.1:5519-5661 GCF_002791875.1 Candidatus Aquicultor secundus
TTGCAATAAGACGTATTATTCGGTAGCTTTTTTACCCTCTTCAATGAGGCGTTTTACCTTCTGGCCGCCCTTGTGGCCGATTTCCTCGTAAAACTCGTGGCCGTATTTTTGTTTGGTGGTCTGGCCGCCCTTTTTACCGCCT
>NZ_PFNG01000257.1:0-1066 GCF_002791875.1 Candidatus Aquicultor secundus
TCCCGAGGATGCTTAACAAAGCGTGCGCGTTATCCGGATACAGGTAGCCAAGCACGACCACTACTGCGATTATCCCCGGTGTAATGAGAAGCTTCTCAACCATCCCGTTCGTTTGCAGGCGCAAGAACTCGAATGGGGGAAGACCTATATGAAACGGGAGGGGGAAGAAGAGCGGAACGCCTTCCTTGGTCAGCATATCCGTAAACAAGTGCGAGCCGAATGCGATCATAAAGCTTAAGAATAGGATATTACCGTCGATGCCCGGCCCAAACGGCAGCACCGTAAGAAGCGCCCTCATACCGATGCCAAACAAAAACATCCCAAGAAACGAGTGCGTAATGTGGCGATGACCCCCGATAAACACCGGATGCACGATCCGCGACAAACACCCGCCGGCCGGCATCTTATCCCAAATCGTACTGCCCTGCTTATCGATGTCGGGGGTAAGGCCCCCGACAAGCGCCGTCAGCAACGATAGCGTCGCGGTCTCAAATGTCATGTCTTTTACAGGAAAAAGTATAGCCGCCGAAGCAACCGCCCCGACAGCCGCAACTTCATGCGTGCGTCCTAACATAGCAACCCCTTTTCATCTCAAGTACATCGCACGGGCGGGGGTAATTAGAACTATATTCTATCAGTTATGGGCAAACCGTGCATATCTTTGCTTGAATCCAGCGAGAAGTTGCAAGCAGCCGTCATCAATCCGCTTGCAAATAACCACAGAAGACCGCGTTTTTTGTATAATAACAACTGGAGATATTTTGCTCAGAGGTTTCGAATTTGAAAACTTCCTTAGAAATCTCAAGAGATACGTTTTTGTGAGGTAAACGCTATGGAAAACCACAAAGCTAAAACTCAAGATACTGATGCTGCAGATACTGATACTGCAAATATAAACGATACAAAGAATGGGGCGAATGAGGTCGAGAAACAAAAGAAAGCCGACGATCTCCTCACAGAGCAAAAGCGAAAAGACCTTTTACTTGAGCAGGAACGTATGCGCAAGTGGATAGAAGAAGACGAGCCTCCGCCGGTCAAAATGTCCTGCAAGCTCAGCCAGCACATA
>NZ_PFNG01000118.1:0-809 GCF_002791875.1 Candidatus Aquicultor secundus
GGGCGCTTTAGCTTTAACGTTCGCGGCGGGCGCTGCGAGGCCTGCAGCGGCGACGGCACGATCAAGATAGAGATGCACTTTCTACCCGATATCTATATCCCGTGCGAGGTCTGCAAGGGCGCTAGGTATAATAACGAGACGCTTGAAGTTAAATACAAGGGCAAGAGTATCGCCGATGTCCTCGGGATGTCGGTCGAGGAAGCGCTTGCGTTTTTCGAAAATGTGCCCAAGATAAAGCGCAAGCTACAGACCCTGTTCGACGTTGGCCTTGGCTACATAAAGCTCGGCCAGCCCGCACCGACGCTTTCGGGCGGCGAAGCCCAGCGCGTAAAGCTTGCCGCCGAGCTTTGCAAGGTTGCAACCGGCAGGACATTCTATATACTGGACGAGCCCACCACCGGGCTTCATTTCGCCGATATCGAAAAGCTTTTAGAGGTTCTCAAGCGTCTGGTGGCACAGGGTAACACCGTACTCGTAATCGAGCACAACCTCGACGTAATTAAAACCGCGGATTGGATTATCGACCTCGGACCGGAAGGCGGGGAAGGCGGCGGCCGCATCATAGCCACCGGTTCGCCGGAGCACGTAGCCGAAGCAAAGCGCTCCTATACAGGTCAATTCCTCAAGAAAATGCTTGATAGAGGCAAAGTCCCCGTGTAAGGGGGCTAGCACTCTACCGCTTTAATGTGTTAAACTGATGATGAGCTAATATTCTGTCAAGCATGAATTTAAAGCTGGAGCCAGTTTGGGGAAGTCAGGAGCCAGGAGCCAGAATAAAACCCTATTTAATCTTTTTCTTTTATTCTGAC
>NZ_PFNG01000118.1:822-1828 GCF_002791875.1 Candidatus Aquicultor secundus
CCCTATTTAATCTTTTTCTTTTATTCTGACTCCTGGATTCTTAGATTACGGGAGCTGATACATGTTAAGCATTGCTTTGCCAAAGGGAAGTCTTGAAGAGCAAACACTCATGCTGTTTGCCCAAGCAGATCTTGAAGTCAAAAAGGAATCGCGGGGCTACAATCCATCAATCAACGATCCGAGGATCAGCAAAGTTAAAATCTTGAGACCCCAGGAAATCCCCACGTATGTCTCCGAGGGATACTTCGACCTCGGGATAGGCGGCCACGATTGGATCGTCGAATCGAATGCGGATGTGGTCGAAGTTGCGGATATGCCGTACGCAAAGACCGGTGCGGGTATCATGCGCCTGGTAGTTGCGGTACCCGAAGACTCACCCATCCAAAAACCCGAAGACATACCGGCCGGAAGCCGCGTAAGCACCGAGCTTCCTAACGTAACAAGGAAATACTTCGAAAAGCTAGGCATACCCGTCAAAATATCGTTCTCCTACGGCGCGACCGAGGCAAAAGTGCCCGAACTCGTAGATATCGTTGTCGACCTCACCGAAACCGGCTCGACCCTGCGGCGAAACCGTCTTCGCATCATCGATACTGTTTTAGAATCGACAACCCGCCTTATGGCAAACAAGCAATCCTGGGCTGATCCCGAAAAACGGCAGGCGATAGAGGAGATAAAAACGCTTCTACTGGGTGTTATGGAAGCCCGAGGCAAGGTTCTCATCAGCATGAATGTCCCGGAGGGTAAGCTTGAAGAAATTGTTGCGGTCTTACCGGCGCTTAAAAAACCGACGGTTTCCAAGCTCTACAACTCCGATTATTTCGCCATAGAAACCGTAGTCGAAAAATCAAACGTAAACATCCTCATCCCAAAACTAAAAGCCTTCGGGGCCGAAGATATCATCGAACTCAGTCTCTCAAAGATAATTCGCTAGCGGCATAGGCAATATGTTCGAAGGCGAATGAGAGTACCTTTCACCATTGTCATTCTGAGCGAAGCGAAAACC
>NZ_PFNG01000122.1:0-5199 GCF_002791875.1 Candidatus Aquicultor secundus
TCATTAACTCCGCTAATAGGAGACTGAAACCGGTTCTAGCCGTCAGCGAAACCCAGCGCTGTGAGACAGTTCCAATCATTAACTCCGCTAATAGGAAACGCACCAAGGCGATTAAATATACGCTGATGGTGATCATAGAAGACGTCGTACATATCGCGACGCACGCTCTGCCACGCTCTGCATGAATGCCGTCTTGGTCTATTGTTGCGGGAAAGGTAAAAAATAAATTGTACGGAATCATGTTACGTAAAGGAGACTGCCGGGAATGTCGTCTTTGCCAAGACGTTTGGAAGTTCGGCTTGATGAACAGCGTTTTAAAGTATTGGAAGAGGAATCACAACGTAGAGGCAAGTCCGTATCAGAACTTGTGCGAGAGGCTATCGATGCACGCTATCCGGCAAGAGAAGCACGGATTCTGAAAAAGCTAAAGGCTGTCGAAGAGCTAGGCAAGGTTGAAGCACCTGTTTCAAGCTGGGAGCAAATGGAAGAGGAAATTCGTAGAGGAATGCTCGGATGAAGCGGGTGTTCGTTGACACCAATATTCCTATGTATTGGGGTGGAGCCGAGAGTGCATACAAAGAACCATGCGGGTATATTCTTGGGGCGATAGCAAGAGAAGAACTCTATGGCGAAACCAGTGCTGAAGTTTTTCTGAAAAATATTCCTTTAGCCCAAGGGATCTTTTACATCTGGCAGTGATGAGCAACAACAATATAGATACTATCATAAGCGCTGATAAAGATTTTGACCATGCGGATACTATCCAAAGGATAGATCCGCTTGATTTTGAAGATTGGTTGATAGGTCAGCAATTGAGAACGATTAAGGCCTAAGAGGAAAAAGGGGAGAAGAACGTCCCCTGAGTCCTTAATCTTGGTTACCTTTAGCTTCCAGAAATGCGTTTACTTCCTGGACATAGCGTGTATACTTATCTATCGCTTGCTTTATGCTTGCATACACTATTTCGTCTTTCAATATCTCATACTCGTGGACTATTCTATTGCGCAATCCGGCAGATGGAGCCAGGCTTTCTGCAAGTTCGCTAGAGATTAGTCCAACATCGGAAGCACGAATAAAAGATGTATAATAATCTCTTGGCGGCTCACCGGTCTCTTCGATCAAAACATGTGCATTGATATCAGATGCTGTCTCAACAAGAAGTTGTATCAGTCGCTCAATAGCCCTGCGTTTTGTAAAATCGCTTTTATACTCTTGAAGCGAAACGCTGGATAGCTGTTTAAGCTCCTTTAAATATCCCTGCAAAGAGATTAATTTTCGTCTTACTAGGGCAGCATTAAGCACCTGGCTTCATCTCCGCTATAAACCTTTCAACAGCCTGCTTGTCTTGCTCAAAGAACTTTCTTGCATCCATATGCATCTTAACTGCCTTTAGCCTAAATTCATCAGCTAAGCCTGAGCGTTGCTCGAAAACCAACATACCCTTTGTGGCAACTTCAAACGATAGGAGCGGGTCGGCGATGTTTAATATAATAAGATCTATCTTATCGGTAGCCAATGCGTTGGCAAGCTTATCACTTAATAAAAGCGATTCCTCTACACATAAAAGGCGGTCCGGGCAAGAGCGCAGCAACACCCCGATGTCTATATCGCTGCCAGCGTGATATTTACCTGTAACAGCCGAGCCGAAAAGGTATACCAACAATATATTCTTATCTGGCTCAAGAACACGCCTTATCTTCTCTGCAATATTTTTTGGTTTTATCATAAGCAATCGCCAACTTCTATCATGCACCAATTATAGTTAAACTTCCCAATAGTTCCAATTATACGCTATACGCAATGCGATTATAATATCACAGGGATTTTCAATCGGGTCTCGATCAGGTGTTATATAATCAGATACATGATCCAATTAAAAAACGTAACCTACCATTACGGTAAGGATAAAAAGAAAATAACGGCGCTCGATGATGTGAGCCTTACTATCAAGGAAGGCGAGTTTGTTGCCGTGCTGGGGGCGAACGGATCGGGAAAATCCACGCTGGCTCGGCACATCAACGGCCTGCTTATACCATCTAAAGGGGAAGTGCTGGTGGATGGTATATCGACTGCTGATCGTGAAGAGCTGTGGAAGGTGCGCTCATTGGTGGGCATCGTCTTTCAGAACCCGGATAATCAGATCATCGCGACAAGCGTTGAAGACGATGTGGCGTTCGGCCCCGAGAACTTAGGCGTTGAGCCGGATGAGATCCGGTCTCGCATTCGGGAGGCGCTTGCAGCGGTCGATATGGCCGATTACGCGAAACGCGAGCCGCACCTGCTTTCGGGCGGGCAGAAACAGCGGGTCGCCGTTGCCGCCTCGCTTGCCATGCATCCAAAATATCTGGTCTTTGATGAGGCCACATCTATGCTCGACCCCAGGGGAAGCGCCGAGATAATCGCCACGATCAAGAAACTTAAAGGAGACCTCGGTATTACCGCCATCCATATCACCCACATTGCGGACGAGGCTGTTTTAGCCGATAGAGTCATCGTTTTATCGGGGGGCGCCGTAGTCCGGGACGGTCCGCCGCACGCAATATTTTCCGACATCCGTGCGCTCATGGCTGTAGGGGTGGGGGCTCCGCGGGCAAGGCTGATCGCCGAAGAACTCATCCGGGCGGGCGTAAAGCTTCCGGGCACGATTCTTACAGTGGATGAGCTGGTGGAGGCGCTATGCTAAACTTTAGCATCGCGCTTATAGAATGTATCGATCTTGGATTTACCTACATGCCGGGCACACCTCTCACAAGCGAAGCGTTAAGAAACATCAACCTGTCTGTCGAAGAGGGAGAGTTTATCGCCTTTATCGGACCGACCGGCTCGGGTAAATCGACGCTAATCCAACACTTTAACGGGCTCTTGACCCCTACCGAAGGTAAAGCGGTCTTCAAAGGAAAACAGATTGGCGTGAATATACATCCCTACGAGGTGAGACGTGAAGTCGGCCTGGTATTTCAGTTCCCGGAGAGCCAGCTTTTTGAAGAGACGGTGGCAGAAGACGTATCCTTTGGCCCACGAAACCTTGGGCTGTCGGGTGAGGAAGTATCCGAGCGGGCCGAAGAAGCCCTGGAGCTGGTCGGCCTTAGCTACGACCGGTTTGCGGGCAGGTCGCCGTTTGAGTTGAGCGGTGGGGAACAGCGCCTTGTTGCAATTGCGGGCGTTTTGGCCATGAAACCGCGCATGCTTGTCCTGGACGAGCCGACGAGCGGTCTCGATGCCCGGGGAAAGGCCAGGGTTATGCGGTGCCTAACAGAGCTTAACCGCGATGGGATGACGATAGTTTTCGTGTCCCACGACATGGATGAAGTTGCCGAGTTTGCGCACCGCGTCGTCGTTTTGGACAAAGGGCGTATCGTTTTCGACGGCGACCCCGGAACGGTATTTTCTCAGGCGGGTGTTCTTAAAAACATCGGCCTTAATATCCCGGCGACGACGGAGTTGCTGGTTAAGCTAAGCGGGCGCGGGTTCGATCTTGATACCGGCGCCGTTAGCCTCCGGGAGACCGTAAACCTGGTATGCAACGCCCTAAAAGGAGAACAACGCCTGTGAAGCCGGGCTTGGCAATCGGTCAGTATTATCCATCGGACTCAATCGTTCACAACGCCGATCCCCGGATAAAAATTCTGCTTGTCGCTGCTTACGCGCTGGCGGTGTTTTTTATCGGAAATTTTACCGGCTTTGCCGTCATTGGGGTTATGCTGGGCGGGCTTGTGATTCTGGGCGGGCTTGCAATCGGTCTCGTGCTGCGCGGAATCCGCCCACTGTTTGTTATACTGGCCTTTACCCTACTGGTCCAGCTCTTCACGGGAGGAGAACCGTGGGCGTTAATCGGGCCGCTAAAGATAAGCATCCCGGGATTTAAAACCGGCATGTTTCTTGACCTTCGCCTCATCTTATTAGTGATCGGCGCGTCTCTTTTAACGCTTACCACCACGCCGGTTGCGCTTACCGACGCGCTCGAGTATTTGCTCTCACCCCTTAAAAGGGTGGGTGTGCCATCGCACGAGCTGGCGATGATGATGACAATCGCGATGCGCTTTATCCCGATTCTCTCCGCTGAGGCCGATAAAATCATCAAGGCACAGGCGGCACGGGGCGCCAGGTTTGATTCGAGAAACCCGGTAACCAGGGCCCGCAGCTTCATGCCGATCCTTGTCCCGCTCTTCGTAGGCGTTTTCAGGCGGGCCGACGATCTAGCCGAAGTAATGGAAGCGCGCGCCTACCGTGGCGGCAAGGGCCGCACCAGGATGCGCGAGCTGAAAATGAAACCCGGCGATTGGTTTGGCTTTGCCGTTGTGATGCTATTACTTGCGGGGATGGTATGGGTTGGAAGAATGCCGGTCATATAGTAAACATAAGAAGTGGCATAAGAAGTGACATGCCGAAACAGAGGCCAAAAGATACGCGAAAGACTTACGAAAAGATATGCGAAATATAAAACTGACGCTCGAATACGACGGAACGAATTATAGCGGATGGCAGAAGCAGGTCAAGCAGCAGGTGCGTACGCTGCAAGGGGAGCTTGAGGCGAACTTAAGCACGCTTCTCGGCGAGCCGATCGAGGTGAATGCGGCTGGCCGGACCGATGCCGGTGTGCATGCATTCGGCCAGGTGGTAAACTTTTTTACGCGCTCCGATATGCCGCTTAAGCGGATTCCTTATTCGTTGAATGCACTGCTTCCGGGGGATATGGCGGCAAATGGTGTGGAAGAGGTACCTGAGGCATTCGATGCCCGCAGGGACCCTCGGTGGCGTGAATACCATTACTATATCCTAAACCGCTCCTATCGCTCGGTATTTGCGGATAAGTTCGTCCATCACGAGGCGAAGCCGCTTGATGCCGAGGCTATGGATGCGGCTGTGCGGCACCTGCAAGGCCGGCACGATTTTACCTCGTTTTACACTATGCCGCACAAGCCCGAGAACGCCGCCCAAAATCCCGTGAGGACCATCCTTGAGATATCCTGCAAACGCTCATCCGACATCGCCTGGGCGGGAGAGCCACTTGAGGGACTTATAGCGCTCCACGTGCGCGCCCATGCCTTTCTGCACAACATGGTCCGCATTATCGCCGGCACCGCAATCGATGCCGGTCTCGGTATCATATCCCCACAGGATATCGAATCCATTCTGGGTGCAAAAGATAGAATGCGGGCGGGAAGAACTGCCCCAGCCAAGGGCCTCACGTTGGTCAGG
>NZ_PFNG01000060.1:0-1066 GCF_002791875.1 Candidatus Aquicultor secundus
GGGTAGTGACGATCTGCTCCGGTTGGAAGCCCATCGCGTTGAGTTCTTGCAGGGTAAACTTGATCATGATCGGAGGACCGCAAATTATTGCGATCGTGTTCTCCGGTGACGGGTTGGCATCTTTTACTAGAGCAGGAACGACGCCTACCTTGCCGGTCCAAGCATCATCGCCACAGTCAACGGTGACGTCGAAAAACATATCTTTCTCGTTCTTCCAGCGGTCGTACTCCCACTTAAAGCAGAGATCCCCCGGGGTCCTGGCGCCGTAGAACAGATCGATGTGACCGTAGTCGTCGCGCTTATCAAGCGCGTAGTTAAGGACGCTTCGCGCCGGTGCGAGGGCGAAACCGCCGGCGACGAAAACAAGATTTTTACCCTTCCAGTCGTCAACCGGAAATCCGTTGCCATAGGGGCCGCGAATGCCGATCTTGTCTCCCGCGATAAAGGTATGGATCATATCCGTTACAACGCCGGTGCGCTTGATGGTGAATTCCAAATAATCCGGCTGGGTTGGCGGCGAAGTGATCGATATAACCGATTCACCCGTGCCGAACACCGAAAGCTCGGCGACCTGGCCGGACTTTCTGTTCTGGAATTTCTCCCACTCCTGCTCGTCATCCGGTTTTATCCTAAATGTTTTTATATCCGGGGTCTCATCGAAGACCTCAAGGATTGTAGCTGTTAGCGGCAGCATTGTTTTGATGTCTGTCGCACTAGTCATCCGAACCAACTCCCGTCTTGACAATTTCGTCGCTCGGTTTTACATCACACGCCAATGGTTCTACTTGATCTTCAGTTGGAAGCTCTTCGGCGAAACCGAGTTCCATTCCGGCGGTTGCGCGAAGCGCCGACTGGATGAAGTCGCGCAGGTCGTATGAGACCGGGCAGCTTTTGATGCAGCGACCGCAGCCTACGCAGTCGATATCGCCGTATTTCTCCGGGAAGTAGCTGAACTTGTGCAGCATCCTCTGTCGCATACGCTTCCAGTGAAACTCCCTCGGGTTATGGCCGCCCGCTGCGCGGTTGTACTGGAAGAACATGCATGAATCCCAGCCACGGTAACGGT
>NZ_PFNG01000239.1:0-1063 GCF_002791875.1 Candidatus Aquicultor secundus
GACAAGCTTTGTCTCAAGACTTGGCAGAAGCTGCTCCGGAGAGACATAGTCATACATAACCGCATAGCCCGGGCGCATGATCCGGGCGTGCTCGAGGCCGGGGGTACTCTGGATGATTTTTTCCTGGATGGCGACCGGCAGGCTTGTGGTAAGGCCCTGCAGGTACATCTCGTTCGTGTGCCACCCCTCGGGTTCGACAAAAACGGGGTGGTTAACCTTGTCGGGGAAGTTTATGATCTTACGATCGATTGACGGGCAGTTCCTCGGGCCGTGCCCGCTTACCGTTCCCGTTTTAATAGGCGACAGGTGTAGGTTGTCCTTAACTGCCTTGAATGTGCGCTCATCCGTATAGGTAAGATAACAGGGTATCTGTTCCTTAACCTTGCTCTCACCGGCAAATGAGAAGCTTAGGGGCTCGGCGTCGCCGGGCTGCGGCGACATTCTATCGATGTCGATTGTCCGCCGGTCGACGCGCGGCGGCGTTGCCGACTGGAACCGCCCGATTTCAAAACCGGCGTCTCGCAGGCTTTGGGTAAGCTCGTTCGCCGGCAGTTCGCCCATGCGGCCCGCGGAGCGCACGATATCCCCGATGACGATCTGCCCGCGTAAAAACGTGCCCGATGCTATAACCACCGTTTTAGCGTCGAACGCAAGGTTGTTGGTAAGGCGAACGCCATGCACCTCGCCTTTTCTTACGATAATGTGAGAGGCCGTGCCTTGAAGAATATGAAGGCCTTCCTGGGTCCAGAGAACCTGCTTCATCCGGTCCTCATAAAGCTTTTTATCCGTCTGGGCGCGCAGGGCCTGAACGGCCGGGCCTTTTTTCCTGTTGAGAACTTTAAGCTGTAGTGCGGCATGGTCGGTGTTTAAACCCATCTCCCCGCCAAGCGCATCTATCTCGCGGACAATCTGCCCCTTCCCGATGCCCCCGATGGCCGGGTTACATGGCATGAGCGCGATCTTGTCCAGACTAATCGTTAAAAGCAGCGTCCGTGCACCCATACGAGAAGCGGCAAGTGCCGCCTCACATCCTGCATGTCCCGCCCCTATTACTATCACATCA
>NZ_PFNG01000209.1:0-1035 GCF_002791875.1 Candidatus Aquicultor secundus
CTCGGCTGCCGACTTCAAAAAAATCCCCGGCTCGCCAATTGCATATTGGGTGAGTGAGCGAATATGGCATCTTTTTGGCGAGGCGAAGTACCTTGGTGATTTTGCCACACCAAAAATTGGAATGCGTACCGGTGATAATGAGCGGTTTCTGCGTTTTTGGTTTGAGGTGGAATCGAAGGATTCTTATTATCCACACGCACACAGCTATGAAAAGCATAAAGATTTTAAGTGGATTCCCTACAATAAAGGCGGCGCTTTTAGGAAATGGTACGGCAATTTTGATTACTTTGTGAACTGGGAAAACGATGGTCATGAGATAAGAGAAAATACGCTCGTCAATTATCCGCAATTAACCTGGGATAATCTTGGTTGGAAAATATCCAACGAACCTTTTTATTTCCGTGAGGGTATCACTTGGACAGGTTTAAGTTCCTCACGCTTTGGTGTTCGCTATCTCCCAGAAGGTTTCATTTTTGATACTGCAGGACCATGCTTGTTTGGCGATAACCTAGATGAGCATCTTGCATTCTTAACAACCAAACAGTGCTTTGAACTCTTAAAGATCCTGAATCCGACCCTCAATTTTAACAACTATAACATTGCAGCACTCCCGGTAGTTATTCCTTTTGATAAGAGAACTGTTAGAGATATATCATGGAAATGCGTTGATATAGCACGCGCCGATTGGAACTCCTACGAAATATCCTGGGATTTCACTGCGCTCCCACTTCTCCAACCTGCCCATCTCCAACCAACACTCAAAGAAATCTACACCAACCTTCGCGCTCACTGGCTCAATACAACTCTAGAAATGCAGCGCCTGGAAGAAGAAAACAACCGCATCTTCATCGAAGCCTACGGCTTACAAGATGAACTAACGCCGGAAGTACCACTAAACGAAATCACGCTAACCTGTAACCCGCACTACCGATACGGCAACAACAGAAGCGACGAAGAACTCGAAGCGTTACTAAAAGCAGATACCTTGAAGGAATTCATCTCATACGCAGTTGGTTGCATGTTTGGACGCTACTC
>NZ_PFNG01000209.1:1056-1921 GCF_002791875.1 Candidatus Aquicultor secundus
GAGACGATCGAAGATTATCTAAAACAAGTTCCAGAGCCGACCTTCCCAGCGGACACAGACAACGTCATCCCCATTCTCGACGGTGACTGGTTTACCGACGATATTTCCGAGCGTTTCAGAAAATTCTTGCGTGTAACCTTTGGCGACGAGCGCTATGAGGACAACCTCAAATTCATAGAAAGCGCCCTCGGCAAAGATATCCGCAAGTACTTCCTTAAAGATTTCTATAACGATCACGTAAGGCGCTACAAGAAGCGGCCGATTTACTGGCTGTTCTCAAGCCCTAAGGGCAGTTTTAACGCACTTATATATTTGCATCGCTACCGTCCGGATACGGTAAGCGTTGTGCTCAACGATTACCTGCGCGAGTTTCGCAGCAAACTTGTTGCGCGCAAGAATCAAATGGAAGGACTAAACATCAGCGCTTCAGCCTCACAGGCGGAAAAGACCAGGGCACTTAAAGAGATTGAAAACATTAAGAAGATGATTGAGGAATTGCAAGACTACGAGCGAGATGTGCTCTATCCTTTGGCTACCGAACAAATTGACATTGATCTCGATGATGGGGTAAAGGTCAACTACGTTAAATTCGGACTAGCGCTAAAGAAGGTTCCCGGTCTGGATGCCAAGGAAGAGTAGCATTAGGAGCATGTATGGATAAACAAATAGCCCAGGCTTTACAGAGATTATTTGAGCGGCACCGTATAGTCTTTTGGAATGACACCAACCGGGAGTTACGCTCGGATTTTGACGCTCTGAAGCTTGCCGGGGTCGAAAAAATAGAGCTGACCAACAACGAGTTTGGCGTAAAATACCGCATACTTCGCGAACAACCGGAAGACAGGTTCTTGCTATACCGTGAAGG
>NZ_PFNG01000012.1:0-1027 GCF_002791875.1 Candidatus Aquicultor secundus
CGCGGTTGCTTTGCTTGCTACCCAGGCAAAACCTCTTCCTCTGTATCTCCTTCGCTTATCCTAGCTCTTGTCTCTTGAGGAAATCGAGAACATGTTCAATGTATTGGGGGTATTGCCCTAAAGCGTCTTTAATGCTCATATGGGCAATTGCGTCATCGATCTTATCATACTCGTGGACCAGACGACTTCTCAGGCCGGATGATGGCGCTATTCTTGATGCAAATTCCATCGGAACCATGCCCTGCTCACCTAACTTAACGAAAGAATCGTAATTGTCTATTGGCGCAATCTTAGCGAGCTTAACGAGGAGATAGTTGTTGATATCAACAGCTGCTTGGACGATATTTATAAGCGTCTTCTCGATGCCTCTTTTACGAAATATGTCCGACTTATATTCTTCGATACTTAGGCCTTCGACTTGTTTAAGGTCGTCTAAATATCCCCTTATCAGGGCTATCTTCTTTTCAATAATATCAGGGTCAAACCGCTTCACGCTTCTTCTCCTCTAAGAACTCTTCTGTAAGCTCTTTTTCAAAACGCCTGTTTTTCCTGGTATCCTGATATTTAGCTATGGCCAGGATGATGAACTCATCAAAAGATTCTTTACGCCGTTCAAAAAGCGGCACTCCGTAAAGGGCCACTTCCTTTAAAAGCAGTGGATTGGCTCTATCCAGCACAATAAGATCAAGTCGATCGGTTCCGAATAACCGCACAAGCTCGTAGAAAAAATCGAGCTCTTCTCTTGGTGAAGTACGTCGGCTAAAGAAAGCGGCCAGGTCTATGTCACTTTCTTTTCTTGCTTCCCCGGCTGCCCTTGAGCCAAAGAGAGCTAGAAACTCGACCCTGTACTTACGGCAAACTTTGGTTATCTCCTGCTTTATTGGTTCTCGCACTAAAACCACACCTCAAGTAAGGCTATCCTCAAACAAAGGCCTGTTACTTGACTATAATATAAAAAGCTGGTTTTTAGAAGAACCTCACACGACGTTACCAACCTTGGAAAACGGAAAACGGACGTATCTCGGAT
>NZ_PFNG01000012.1:1073-1418 GCF_002791875.1 Candidatus Aquicultor secundus
ATAGTCGCCGGCAACCGTGATGCAGTCGAAGCAGCACTTAAGGTTGCTATAAAGAACCTGGACAGAGCCGCCGAGAAAGGCATCATCCACAAGAACAACGCCGCCAACAAAAAGTCGCGCCTGATGAAGAAGCTCAACAAAGTGGTCGTCTAAGTAGCGCGGTCGCTTTGCTTGCTACCCAGGCAAAACTAGCGAAAATTAGAAACCCGCCGAAGTCGAGGATGACATCCTTAACCATGCCCGTTCGATCGCCAATCAAGGTCTGATGCCATTCATCGAGCACAGCGACCACAATTAGTATACCGGCCGCTACCATCCACCTGCGCCAATCAGGCAAGCCTGTAT
>NZ_PFNG01000025.1:0-1032 GCF_002791875.1 Candidatus Aquicultor secundus
CATCCAGGAAGAGCTGGTCAAGGCTTTGGGGTGGTCAAACGTACCGGGCAAAGACGATGGAACGCATACGGCAAACTTTGCCGTGTTGCGCAGAACCTTGATGACCGCAGTGCTATGCGAATCGGCCTATATGAGCAATCCCGAAGAGGCCGAACTACTCGCAACGGACGAATTCCGGCAAAAAGAGGCCCAGGGCATCTACAACGGTATCGCCAAGTATCTCAATCAGTAGTTTTGTATTATAATTGATGGACAAAGAAAAATATAAGCGAAAGGAACTTAAGTTGAAGACAGCCATTAAAGTACTCCTCATCTCGGTTTTGGTTGCTCTCTTCTCACTGCTTGCGGTCGGCTGCAATGAAAAGGCTTCACAATCATCAAGCGAAGTCAGAAGCGCACAAGACTATTCAGCAAAGCAACAGGTAAAACAAGGGGCACAAAAGGGGCTGCAGAAGGCGGGCAAGATGCAGAGCGAAACGGCCGTAAAATCAAGCCGGTCGGTAAGACGTATGGTTTCTTTAACGCTGTATTTTAGCGACGAGCAGGCCGAGCATCTGGTTCCGGAGGTTCGCCAAATAGAGGATACCGCAGCGATCGCCAAGGTCGCTGTTGAGGAGTTAGTAAAAGGTTCCAAAGAGAACGGTCTTTACGCCACCATCCCATCCGAAACAAAAGTGCTTAATGTTGATATCATCAAGAATGTAGCATACGTGAATTTCTCGAAAGAGCTTATAGAAAAGCATTGGGGGGGCAGCACCGGCGAGCTTATGACCATAACATCCCTGGTTGATACGCTCACCGAGTTCAAGAACATCCGGAAAGTCCAGATCATGGTTGAGGGAAAGGTCGTCGGCACCATAGCCGGCCACGCCGATACCAGCAGGCCCTTCGCCAGGGACGAGTCGATGATTAAGAAGAAATAATCAAGGTAACAATTGCTGTAGTGTTCGGAGTTTATTATGCGCAGAAGACTAGTAATCATTCTTACCGCACTCGTTATTTCCTTAGTGATCAGCACGCCCCATGTGTTTG
>NZ_PFNG01000046.1:0-4950 GCF_002791875.1 Candidatus Aquicultor secundus
CATCTAATCGCTGTTTGCTATTTGCTATAAGAATGACAACTAATCGCTATTTGCTTCTTCAGAATGACAGTGACCAACCGTTGAATTACCCAATGATCGGCTCAAACAATTCCACCGTCACCTTATCTCCGGTTTTGATCTCCTCGACGTCTTCAGGGACGACCATCAGGCCATTGGCCAAGGTCATCGGTCTGAGGCTGCCTGATTTTTGGGAGCCGCTCAGGCGCGCATTGAAACCGCCGTCCGATTTCTCGACGATGAGATGAAGTTTCTCAAGCACCCCATTGCAGATACGGCGCATTGAAACCGCCGTCCGATTTCTCGACGATGACGCGCACCATATTACGCCGCCCCGTCCGATTTACGAATGAGGGATCCGTAAAGATCGCCCCGACCGTCATCCTGATCAATCTCTCTATCCCCTCTCTTTCTCAAGCAGAAGGCAGTAAGCGGTAGCCAGACGTTTTTCTGCTTACTGTTTACTCCCTGCTGCCTACTATCCTCGCTCCGTCCGTATAAACTTTCATGTTTGCGCCGCGTACGTAGCCGACTACTTCGATGCCGAGTCGTTTCGCTAAATCGGCCGCCATGTCGGTTGCGGCGGTGCGCGTTACCAAAACCGGAATCCTGGCTTTTGCCGCTTTCACGACCATCTCATAAGAAATCCGACCCGTCGTAAAGAGCAGCACGTCACGGTCATCGACCCCGTCCAGCCAAAGCCTCCCTACGATCATGTCAACCGTGTTGTGGCGCCCGATATCCTGGCGGATGAACGCTATCTCACCGTCTTTTATCAGGCCGGACGAGTGCATGCCGGCACGGCGGCTGCTGCGCAAAAACTGCTTCATAAGCTCGGGGATATCCTTCGCGGGTACGGTGAACCGCGATTTGTTCTTTGCGATATTGAGGGCATCCCCCAGGCTTACAAACGAAAATCCTTTGCCGCAGCCCGAAGTCACAAATCGTTTTCCCATTGATTTTGAAGCGTTCGTCGTGGATTTTTTCGTGCGGACCCTGACCTCGCCGCGCTCCTCGTTTATCCTGATATCAAGTAACTCGCCGCGCTCTTGCAGCACACCTTCCGCAAACAGAAATCCGCAGGCAAGTTCATCCAGGTGTTCGAGGCTGGCCTGCACGGTTACGAGTTCTTCCGAGTTAACGTAGATCGTCACGGGGCGCTCAACAGGGATACGCTCGTCGTCGTCATCGAGATCGACGACCTTCGGGCTATTATCTTTCTCCACAGACATACCCCTCACCTGGACCTGGGCATCCTTCAGGTCGCGCTCGGTGTTCACGTTAAGAAATGTCGTATCCGCCCCCTTAAGGCCTACCATCTCGGCATGCTCGACTGTTCTTACGTTGGCCTGCGGGAACATCGAGATTATCTTTCGCTCCCCCTGCGCCAGCGCTTTTTCTATCGCGGGCAGGCTGCGCTTGTTATAAAAAGCAAAGAGCGGCTCTAAGCCGTTGGGTGTCCGGGGCACGACGACATCCGTCTCACCGGCGAATCCGGCGAGGTACTCTACGACATCCGCACTGATAAACGGCATATCAACCGCGATGACGAAGTTGTTCTCGTGGGACGACGCCTTAAGACCCGCGCTGATTCCGCCAAGCGGGCCCTGATACGGCACATCGTCGTGAACAACCCCGGCACCGTTAAGCTCGATCGGAATATCTTGATTGGTAACTACGACCACCTCGTCGAACAGCTCGCCCAACACGCGTACCGCACGCGCAAGCAGCGGCTCGCCGTCAAATTCAACCAGGCTTTTATCCCGGCCCATGCGGCTGCTCTTGCCGCCTGCCAGAATAATCGCGGTCATTTTATTAGTTTTTATTACGTTGCCCATGCTATCATCCATGTTCGCCTTCGCGTGAAATTATATGAACACCCGTCGCTTTAAACGATGCCCATACCTTTTGGCCGACCGTGAGGCCCATATCCTCGACCGAGCGCTTCGTTATAAACGCGACCAGGGGAAACCCGCAGTCGAGGATTGCGCGGTAAAAAACGCCCAGGTCTAGAATCGTCGTTACGGTACCCGAAAAATGATTGCGGACGCCCGACCCGGTGCCGGTTTTTGCCAATGTAATGGTAACATTTTCGGGTCGTATCAACACCCAAACTTTATCGCTCGGGTTATCAGGGCCGATGGCCTCAACCTCGGCACCATTTACCTTAATCCTGACCAGGCCGTTTGCGCGTGCGACGGTTCTTCCTTTCAGGATGTTCCGCACCCCGACAAAATCGGCTATCCCCCTGGTCGCGGGGGAAGCAGTCACTTCTCGAGGCGACCCTATTTGTTGGATAACGCCCGCATCGATAAACGCGCAGCGGTCGGCCAGTATCATCGCCTCGGTCAACTCGTGGGTCACATAAATCACTGTCGTATTCAGTTTCTCTAAAATCTCATATAAATCAACCAGAAAAGACTCTCTGGTGGGGGGATCGAGTGAAGCCATAGGCTCGTCTAATAATAAGAGTTCTGGCTCAAGTACGAGCGCCCGCGCCAGCGAACTCCTCTGCGCCTCGCCCCCGGAGAGACTTTGGGCGGATCGGGTTAGCAGGTGCGCGATACCAAGCGTCTCGGCAATAGCAAGTACTTTTTGTTCTATCTCGCTTCGGCCGGTCTTGCGGACCTTAAGCCCGTACGCGATATTGTCAAAAACAGTGCCCGAGAAAAGAAGCGATTCCTGAAACACAAACGCCAGACGCCGCCGGATATCAAGCTCGCCTTCAGGTTTCTCACCCGCGACAAACTCAATACTTCCGTTGCTCCGCTTTTCAAGGTGGGCGATCAGGCGCAGCAGCGTGCTCTTGCCCGAGCCGTTCGGGCCGATTACCGCGAGGACCTCACCCTGGTTAACGGTGAGTTCCTTGATATCGAGAACCGTCGTTGTGCCGTAGTGCATCACCAGGTCTTTTATTACGAGATACGGCGCCATATCGCAGTCCCCTTTTGCTGGTAATGCGTCAAGGCGTAGGTGGCCGCAAACGTCACGGCCAAGAGGATGAAACTCAATGCCATCGCCCGGCTGAAATCACCCTTTCCGACCAGCTCAACGATAGCGGTCGTTAATACCCTTGTCTGCCCGCTAATATTGCCGCCGACCATCATAACGGCACCTACCTCGGATATTACAGCGCCAAATCCTGCGATTACCGCCGCAAGCGCGGTAAGCTTCGCTTCTTTGATCAACGTAAAAACCATCTGGCTTTTGGTCGCCCCGAGAGCGAGAGACTGCAGCCTGAGCTTCGGATTAAGCTGCTGTATTGCCGATACAGTCAACCCCGTTACAAGCGGCATGGCTATTATTACCTGGGCGATAACCATTGCGGACAGCGTATACATAAGCCCCATGAATCCCAAAACCCCCGAGCGCCACAAAAACAAGGCGACAAACAAGCCGACGACAACCGGCGGCAGACCCATACCGGCGTTAAACAATGCCACAACAAAACTCCTGCCCGGAAAGCGGGTAAGCGCAAGAAGCAACCCGATCGGGATACCCAAAACCAAAGATATCACAATCGCGCTGCCCGATGTCTCAAGCGAGCGCAACGTCGCCTCAACGACCAGGGAGTCACCCGTAACTATCAATATAAACGCTTGTTTTAACCCATCAATGAGCAGTTCCATACCTACCGTCTTTATGATCGTTATAATTACCGTTCTTTGCGTTACTTTCTTGCAATTATGATCGTTATAATTACCGCTCTATGTGTTACTTCCTTGCAAGATAGAGCGGTCAGGGCTTCCGGCCGGATACTCTCAGATATTTGCCTACTGACCGAAAGCTCACCGCTTTAGATTACCAACTATATGTTGCTCAGCTGTTTGTTACTTAGCCGATTTTACAGCATCGGGGATAAACAGCGACTGCCCGTACTTATCCTTGCCAAAATCTGCAATTATCTTCTGTCCCTCGGGTGATGTTATAAAATCGCTAAATTCGGTAGCGCCATCAACATTAACTTTAGGGAACTTATCCGGATTCACAATGATAACGCCATAGGGGTTCAGGAGGTCTTTGCTCTTCTCAAGTACTATGACCAGGTCGATATTGCCCTTTTGCACCAGGTAAGTGCCCCTATCGGAGAGCGTGTAGCCCTGCTTTTCGTTAGCTATCCTGATAGTGGCGGCCATCCCCTGACCCGTCTTGACGTACCAATCTCCCTGCGGTTTTATCCCAGACTTCTTCCAGATTTGAAGCTCTTTTTTGTAGGTGCCGGAATCATCTCCGCGTGATACAAAGGTGGCTTTTTTGGCGGCGACTTTCTTAAAGCCCTCTGCCGCGCTGGTGGAATCTTTTACCCCCGCAGAATCATTTTTAGGCCCGATAAAAACGAAGTCATTGTGCATGACATCTTTTCTAACTTTTCCAAACCCCTTGGCCATGAACTCGTCTTCCGCCGGGCGTGCGTGAACAAGCAAAACATCGGCGTCGCCGCGCTCGCCCATCTTTAAGGCTTCACCGGTTCCGACCGCGATCGTCTTGACGGTAATCCCCGTTTTCTTCTCAAACGCGGGGATCAGGGCATCCAGGAGCCCGGTGTCCTTAGTGCTGGTGGTAGTGGCCAGTATAATTGTCTCGTTTTTGGCCTGTTTTTCGGTGGTAGAAGTTTTTTCCGAGGTTGTCGTAGCGCTCTGATTGCTCGAGCAGCCCACAACGACAAGCATAGTTAACAGAGCTGCCAATATGACAGCGGCAAATCGTTTCATCTGTCTCCTTTCCAATGTCGGGAGGCAAAGCCGTTTCCGGCTCAACCCTGGCCGAAAACCCACCTTTACGGCAAGCTCGGCGCCCTCATCCCATAGCCTAAAAACCGTAGGGATTTCGGGTCGGTGTAAAGCCCCGGGTTTCGTAGAGGCTTTCAACCTACAATTTCCAAAGTCTTTTCAGACACGTTTTCGCTATAATACATCGCCTCCTTTTCCGCTG
>NZ_PFNG01000009.1:0-1007 GCF_002791875.1 Candidatus Aquicultor secundus
GACCCTCCTGCATAAGCAGAAGGTTTCTGCGCCCAAGATTCTTCAGTCGCATTCGCTCCTTCAGAATGACATGCACAGAAAGTAGGATGTCGCGGTACTAGTTTTAGAAAGGAAGAAAAGATGCATATACCAGATGGTTATTTAAGTCCGCAAACAAGTGGCGTGTTGCTGGCAGCTATGACTCCTATTTGGATTAAGGCCTCGCAAAAAGTAAAAAAGACGCTTAAGGCAAAACAGGTACCGCTTTTAGCGATTGGCGCTGCCTTTGCATTCACCATTATGATGTTTAACGTACCGCTGCCCGGAGGTACGACGGGGCATGCGGTGGGAGGTACGCTTGTAGCGATTGTCCTCGGACCATGGGCGGCTACAATTGCGGTTACGATTGCGCTTGTTGTCCAAGCTATCTTCTTTGGAGACGGAGGCATACTCGCTATTGGCGCCAATTGCTTTAACATGGCCTTTGTGCTGCCCTTTGTAGGCTATTATGTATACCGGGCGATAAGCAGCAGGGTAAAAGATAACTCCCGCCTACAGGTACTCGCGGCCGCCATCGGCTCTTACGTCGGTATCAATGTAGCGGCTTTGGCAGCAGCAATTGAATTTGGTGTACAGCCATCACTTTTTCACACAGCAAGCGGCGCAGCTCTTTATGCGCCGTACCCACTGTCGATAGCCATTCCGGCAATGGTAATTCCGCATCTGCTCGTGGCAGGTGTTGTTGAGGCTATTGCGACCGCTGGTGTGGTTGCTTACTTGCAGCGATCGGATGAATCCCTGTTGAACGCAGAGCAGATAAAAGCAAAATCAAATGGCTCACCCGAGCTTATTGCCCAACCGTAGTTAAAGCATAAGGAGGAAAAACTATGTGCGGTGATACTACAAAAAGTAAAGCAAAGCTCTGGATTGGTCTTGTTGTTATGATAATTCTTACCCCCCTAGGACTGTTGGCATCTGGAACAGCGTGGGGCGAATGGGGCGCTGATGGGGTAAAAGGACTTATCGGT
>NZ_PFNG01000009.1:1017-1159 GCF_002791875.1 Candidatus Aquicultor secundus
TTTCTGGCACGCCCCCTTACCGGATTATACATTTAAGGGCTGGGAAGAAGTGCCGTTTTTGCATAGCGCCTTTGCCTACATCGTCTCTGCTGCAGTCGGCGTTGCCATTGTTGTGGCCTTAGCCTATTTGTTGGGTAAGCTA
>NZ_PFNG01000099.1:0-4922 GCF_002791875.1 Candidatus Aquicultor secundus
GGTCTTTTTTGTGCCGAAGGCCGGGATCGAACCGGCATGAGGTTACCCTCACTGGTTTTTGAGACCAGCGCGTCTGCCTATTCCGCCACTCCGGCATGTAAGCTGGCATTATGCGAATTAAGCCCCTTAAGCTATCCACCAGACACACGGGATTCGCCTTTATTTCTTTGATGAAAGCAAGTAAATCCTGTGACCTTATATATTGTAATTATAAAGTAAAATTCTGTCCAGCGAACAGAGTAGTAAATAGGTAGCGCTATCAGCTTCAATCATGGGGGAAGACAAGCCTTCTAAGTAATACATTATGAAATTTCCGATTTAGCACCAAATGAGAAGCTGAACTAGAAAAGCAATAAGCCAAAAAATTCCGAACAACTGGCACACTTCTTTATTCGCTAAGAATTGGATTACTTGTAATGTTAGAGGTTGGTTAATTAGTAACCAATCATTAATACTAGTATTTTAACAGAAGATTATCGTATGATTGTTATTGACGTCACAGGGTTCAGCTTCAAAGAAAAATCTTTTAAATATTTCGAAGAAAAAGTGAACTTTTTCTGCTGTTCTTCGAATATTTAGGCAGAGGTGACAATGTATTCAGACGAAGTCTTAGTGGTGCAAGCAATATCAGGCAAACAAGAGGCGTTTGAAGAGCTCGTAATAAGGTATCGAGCTTTAGTTTATTATGTCATCATGCAAACCATTACCGATCCACAGGAAGCAGAAGATATCGTGCAAGATGTGTTTGTAAGTGCTTTCGGGACACTTAATGGGTTTGATTCAAGTAAGGCTTGTTTTAAAACTTGGCTTTTTAATATCGTTAAGAAACGCAGTATTGATTGGCTTCGTAAACCTAAAAGGGCTCTTAGCGTACATGAGGAAGTTCTAGCTGAAATGGATATTCAAGCAAGGGAGAATCCTGAAAATGCATTTATTGATAAAGAATTTCACGAAGCCCTAAAACATGCGTTTAAAAGTTTAGGAGAAGAGCAAAGACTTTGCCTCGCCTTAAAATCAATCGAAGGACTCTCCTATGCAGAAATAGCGCAAATTGTTGGCATACCAATCGGGACAGTCCGATCACGGATATCGAACGCTCGTAAGAATCTGATTAAGAAGCTTACTTTCTTTATAGAGGACGGAATACAATGCGATGTCGCCAAGTTGAAGACTTATTAAGTGCATATATTGATGATGAACTTGAAAATGGGGAGAGAAAAGCTATTCTTGAGCATGTTCAAGCATGCCCTAATTGTCAAAAGACCTTGAATAGCATGACCGTCATAAAGCAAGCTCTGCAAATGCCTGGAGGCTTCGACGTTTCAAACGAACTGGCAGGTAAGCTTGGTGCTATTACTCAGCATTTTTCAAAAGCTTATAGTGATAGCCAGAAGGGTGAGTTTCTTAGCAGGCCTTTTGAGGGAAGCCAAGACATGTTAGATGACACAACGAAATTACAATCAATAAAAGTACAAAGGGAACGGAAGACCCTTAAGCAGAAGAAATCACACAGAGTCCATGCGGCACTAAAGATTGCGTCGTCTTTAGCGGTGATTGTCTTATCAGTCGCCGCTTTACAATCTGGCATTCTAACGCCCAAACCAGCGAAACCAGTAATAAACAAAGAAGAAAGCAAAAAATCAAATACAAAGGTTATTCATAAACAGGACCTTAATGACTCTAGGTTCGTTCAGCCGCCGACGGATTCTCCTGGCAAAAGAGCACAGTCTTTTAGTGAAGCAGTATCACAAATTGCAGTAAAGCCAAAACTACCGGATGCTAATGCTATTGATGAACCCAACGAGATATATATTCTTGATGCACCAACACTTCAAGAGAAGGGAATCAGAGTTGTTTACAAAAGCGGCATTAGCGTTATCATTCGTCCAAAAGGCAAATGGTATGATTTTGATGCTGTGATAAAACAGACCCCAGATCTTAAGCCAGTTGATATAAATGGAATAAAGAGTTTCTGTGCTGAACCCAGGAAGGTATCGCAGGGCAAGGATCGGGTGCTAAAGCCAGCTATAATTATTTGGTATGAACAAGGGATTGAATATACCATCCAGGGAGATGATACTGGCAAGATTGGCCTTAACCGGTTACTTCCGATTGCACGCTCGATGCGTTAAAAAATCTGGACAATAGCAATGAAAGTATACTTATCTGTAATGTGAGTCCCAAAGCTGCAATATAAAAAGATCCGGAGGATTCTAGGCAACAAGTTGAATTATTATTCGCTTTATTTACTAACTAGGCGTATCAGTACAAAGTATTTAACACCGCATTAAGGTTCAGTTTCTATGATGTCTTTTAATAGTACCTAATGAGCTGTCGTAGTTGATAGGTAGCGCTACCTTTTATATAGAAAAGTTCAATTAACAGGAGGTTTATGTTATGAGAAACCTGTACTGGCGTATTCTTGCATTGAGTCTACTAATAATGATCGTATTACCAACAAACGCTTTCGCGCTAGCGTACGGTGTTACTGGTAAATCAACCAACACTGGTGGCGGCAACACCTATGGTTATGGTTGCTATAGTTACAACTACGTAATGAGCAACCCGACACTTCAATCGCCGGATGGTGAGCATGTAAACTCTGTTTATGTAAACTACCTTGGAAATACAGGCGTTGAGTGTGGTTGGTATCGTCGCTACGGACAGAGCAATCCACAAGGCTTTACTGTGTGGATGAATTATGGCGCCTACCATGAAGTAGCGCTCGGTGCCATGGCTGCAGGCCAAAATGCTGGCCTTAAAGTTGAAAGCGTGGCTGGCACCGACGAGTGGAGAGCGTATATTAACGGAGCTTTTATGTACGAATGGGCTAACGCCGGTTGGACTTATGGTTGGCCAAGAGTAGGCAGTGAACGCAAATATACTGGCGACAGCAATTATGGCGACTTTAAAGAGTTGCAGTTTAGAGAGGGCAATGTGACCTGGAAATATTGGAATAACGTCACAGCTGAAAGCGATAATGACCCAGGTTACAGAATCTATCCAGATACTGCAAATCACAAAGCGCTGGTAGATAACGGATAAAATTCGGGTTTGCCAAAAATAAATGAAAGCTCGCATAGAGCTAGAGGAGGATGGTTTTCATGGAAAGAATGAATCTACGCAAGCGCTACTCGCCATTAATTGCGATAACTTCATTGCTAGCAGTTGGAATGCTTGTTTTTACCATACAGACGGGTGGCATATTATCAACTGCTGTGGGTAAATCACCAGCCAATCAGGTTCAGAAGAAAAATGGCACGGTTGTAACTAAACAAAACAACGATGCTAAATTCATAAAACCGCCGATGAGTCTGTTTGGCCAGCAAGTACAAACGCTAAATGATGCAGTATCTCAAATCTCTGTAGTGCCAAAACTGCCAAATCCTGCTGTTGCAGGTAACCCTAAAGAGGTCTATGTTTTGGATGCGCCAACGCCCGAGCAAAAAGGAATCGGCATCCTTTACGAAAACGGCATCCAGATATGGATTATTCCAAATAAACAGCCTGCCCCCAACTATGATGCTACGGTTAGGATTGAACCGAACCTAAGGCTCGTTGATGTTAATGATGCTAAGGGTATAGCAAGGGAACCTGGCACACAAACATTAATGAGTCACGGCGAGGTGCCAATACCAGGCGTCGTTGCTTGGTTTGAAAATGGCACAGAGTATGAGATATATGGCGACAACATTGGCCTTAATGTTCTGATGCCAATTGCTCGTTCTATGCATTAACAGCCTAATTGTCAATTGCCGACATTGTAAGGGAGAGCATTTTGCTCTCCCTTACGTGGCTACGGCAATAGCATGCAAAAAGAGGCAAGGAAATCTAATATCTTGCCTCTTTTTGCTTCTGTCAAGAATGGAAGTTGAGGGAAGATAAAGCATTTAGCCAACATACAAACAGAGCTTATTTATCAAGGCAATTTCCAGGCGATGCAAGAACAAAGAACTCTATAAATCCGCTTACTAGTTTTTGGTCACGCTTCAAACTGGTCTTAAGAACGAGGACGAGATACTTACGACTATTAAATATTTACAAAATACTTCTCGTTTAGTCTAAGTAATGGGTATATTATAGTTACTTCTATCGCTAGGCTAATAAGGAGGGGTATGCTGTGGATAACGATAAGCAACTTGTGCCCAAAGGCGATCTTCAACAGAGAGTATGGTATAAGACCTGGTGGGGAATTATTATTGCAATCCTTTTGTGGCCTATTATGGGCGCATGGCAAGTATGGAAGAAAATCACTTGGCCTAAAGCAGCAACGATTATTGCAACTGCTGCTATCGTATTTGTTGCACTGATAGCCTTGGCTTCATGCTCATTGGACCGACAGCAACCAGACTTATCTCAAGGTTCCATTTCGACAGAGAAGCCTTTTAAGCAAACCAATATGTCCCCAACAACTAACGCACTGTCTACCG
The DNA here is from genome assembly GCF_002791875.1 of Candidatus Aquicultor secundus. NCBI lineage: Bacteria > Bacillati > Actinomycetota > Candidatus Aquicultoria > Candidatus Aquicultorales > Candidatus Aquicultoraceae > Candidatus Aquicultor > Candidatus Aquicultor secundus. The sequence goes on from NZ_PFNG01000099.1 coordinate 4,431, forward strand.
CAACTACCGCACCACAAACACCAAACACTACAGCAGCACCTGCAGGCGAATTCGCTGGAAGCGTCAAATCAAATGTCTACCACTATCCAAGTTGCAGCTACGTAGATCGAATCAATCCAGAAAATCTCATATGGTTTAGCTCAGCTGAAGACGCCCAAGCCAAAGGATATAGGGCATGTAAAGTATGCCAACCACCAGGCTATGCACCTCCAACTGCAGTTGCACCTCAAGATAATCAGCAATCGTCTGGGTCAGATGTCATTGTTCATATCACAAGAACTGGTGAGAAGTATCATAGTGCAGGCTGCCAATACTTAAGCCGAAGCGATATTCCCATTAGTCTCTCTGATGCAAAGGCGCAAGGGTATACACCGTGTAGCAGGTGCAATCCACCAGAATAACGTTATTAAATCGAAGGAACGATATGTCTCCGGGTGGCTACGGGGCGTTATTTTGCAGTTTGGTGCCGTATTTGACGAGTTGTTGGGGTTT
>NZ_PFNG01000156.1:0-4923 GCF_002791875.1 Candidatus Aquicultor secundus
ACTTCTGGATACAATAAAGGCATTGTCAATATCGCAGACCGAGCTAGCTAGACGCATGGATCGGCCAATACAAGCAATTAACGAAATCATAAAAGGAAAGAAGGAAATTACTGCCGACACAGCTGTACAGCTAGAAGATGTATTGGGCACGCCTGCCCATATATGGCTAAACCTTGAGAGGGACTACCAGCTTAATAAAGCTCGCCTTGAAGAGATTGAAAAATTGCGCAAGCAAACTAAAAAGCTCGACGATTTCCCAATTGGGGCTATAGCAAAACTGGGTTGGATCAAGAAACACCCAGATAAATTAGACCAAGTTAAGGAATTGCTAAGTTTCTTCGGGGTTGCCTCACTAGCCGCCATCAAAGACCCACGACGGGTCGCTTTTCATAAATCAAGTTTAAGGAACGCCTCCCCTGGTGCTATAGCTGCATGGTTACGCAAGGGAGAGATTGAAGCCGCCGCTACGGAAACAGAGCCTTTTAATGAGAAGAAGCTACGGAATTCGATAAATGAGATACGTAGCCTTAATCAGCAAGCACCTAAAGAGTTTGAGCCAAGACTAAAGCACGTATTAGCACAGTGCGGGGTAGCACTAGTATTTGTGCCGTATCTACCTAATAGTTATGTAAGTGGTGCAACATATTGGCTTAATCCAAAAAAAGCAGTTATTCAACTAAGCTTTAGGTTTAAATCAAACGATCAGTTTTGGTTTAGCTTATTCCATGAAGTTGGCCATATACTGTTACATGGAAAGAAAGACCTCTTTCTTGATGATTGGGCGACAGATGATGAATATGAAAGGGAAGCGAGTGCTTTTTCTGCTAATATCCTTATAGATGAGACTACTTATAGGAAGTTCTTAGAGACTTCTCAGAGGATGACAAGGGAAGTAATCATTGATTTTGCCGAAAGAATGGATATTGCACCTGGTATAGTTATTGGCAGACTACAACATGATGGGCGATTAAGGCACGAATCAACACTAAATAAGCTTAAAGTTAAATATGAATGGTAGCAAAAGATAGCATTTAAGCCGAAATGGAGAATGATGTTGGAAGATATGCAAAAACCGCCGGGCAATAATCCGGTGGTTTTCTTGTTTTCCCTGCTAAACTATGGTGGCCGGGGACGGACTTGAACCGCCGACACGGGGATTTTCAGTCCCCTGCTCTACCAACTGAGCTACCCGGCCAATTTATTAAATTATGCAGCTCAAAAAGCTCGAATAGCTCAAAAAAGCCACTTCATTAGATTACGCAAAAGTTGGAAAAAAATCAAGTCTGAGGCTCTTTGGCTCGGCCGCTTTTGTCGATTTCGCTGTAATCGAGCGCTGGTTTTCTGTATGATTTGAGGTAAGTGTTCAAGATGCGACGCGGGGTGGTGGGAATTATTAAAGTTAGGCCATCGGTAGTTTTGGTAAATGAGGGTAAAGTGCTTCTGATGAGGTATCTTTACGGTGAGACAATCGTATGGGGTATCCCGGGCGGCGGCGTGGCCGAGGGCGAGAGCCTGATCGATACCTTAAAGCGAGAGCTTGATGAGGAACTCGGCGTTTCAATTGAGGTCGAGCAACTGCTCTGCGTCCTAGAGACGCCGTCCGCGGGCAAAATCGAGCACACGCTGCATTGCGTTTTTAGCGGCACGGTGAGCGGGGGCACCCCTGCAGTAAATCCTAAGCATACAAGCGCTATTTCGGTCGAGTGGGTCGACGCGGAGAAACTGGACGGCAAGGTCCTTTATCCCCCGATTAACGACATAGCGAAGAAAGCGGTTACCGGGGATACGGTATCCCGATCTCAATCTCGATACCTTGGAGTACGTAAGCGGCAGTGGTTCTAGATCGCAGCGGCGAGGGCGTTACTCGATAAGACCCTCTTTTAGTTTCTTGGATTTTTCCTCTAGTTGCGTGCGGATCTTCTCGCGCTTTTCCTTGAGGCGTTGGGCGATCTTAGGGTTTGATACGGCCAGTATCTCGCAGGCCAGGTACGCGGCGTTTGCGGCGCCATCTATGGCAACTGTGGCAACCGGTATACCCGACGGCATCTGTACCGTGGCGTACAGCGCATCCACACCGGCCAACGCGCCCGATTTTAAGGGCACGCCGATTACCGGGAGTGTCGTGTGCGAAGCAATGACCCCGGCGAGATGCGCGGCCATCCCCGCGCCCGCGATAATCACCATCAAGCCGCGCTCACGCGCCGTCCGGGCGTACTCGGCGGTTTTATCGGGCAAGCGATGGGCCGAGGAGATATCCATCTCATAGGGCACACCCAGCTCCTGTAAAACGGTGGCGGCTTTTTCCATTACGGGAAGGTCGCTGTCGCTTCCCATTAAAATCCCAACCAGCGGTATAGTATTCTTGGATCGCATCGCTATCGCTCCCGGCTCAAGAAATCCTCAAGCACCATAATTAAAGCATAGTAATTAAAGCACTATGATATCATAATCGGCCTGTATGTGGGCTTGGGTTAGGGTATCAGACGGCGGCTTTAAGTGCGGCGAGCATCATCGCCTTACTGGGCCAGCCCACGGTCCCCTCTTCGGTACGGTAGAGCCGGCACTCCATCCCGTAATCGATGGCCTCACGCGCCGCCGGGTCGACATCCTGTCCGTTAACCCGGATGGTCGGCGAGCCCAAGAACTTAAGCTGTTGGGCTTCCTGCTCACCCCGCACGTCTATTACCTCGACCGGCTGGTCTATCCCCAACTCTTCCATAGCCTCGGCAAGCACATCCTGTGCGTTCTCGAAATGGGGTCAGCCCGTAAAATAAAGCAGCTCGATATTCATAAACGCCTCGTTCCTTTGGTGGTTATTATCCCGCATACCTCTTTAATTATAGCATCGGGAGCGTTAGCGAGGTTAGCAAAAAGCGGTAAACAAAAAACCCACCGGTTAGTGGGATTTTGGCGGGAGCGACGGGATTCGAACCCGCGATCGCCGGCGTGACAGGCCGGAATGTTAAACCGCTACACTACGCCCCCATTTGTATTGCCGTTTTAGCGGCTAGCAAAATTATACTGATTTTTAATATGATTTTCAACGACCCCGTGCAGGTCAAATACCTACTGGTGGGAGTTACAGGATTTGAACCTGTGACCCCCTGCTTGTAAGGCAGGTGCTCTCCCGCTGAGCTAAACTCCCAGTTCACCAAAGGTGACTCTCGTGCCCCCAGGGGAATTCGAATCCCCGCCGCAGCCTTGAAAGGGCTGTGTCCTAGGCCACTAGACGATGGGGGCATGGTGAGCCGTGAAGGGGTCGAACCTTCGACACCCGGATTAAAAGTCCGGTGCTCTACCAGCTGAGCTAACGGCCCAATTGCGAATCACGGATTATCGAAACCCGTAAACAAAAATAGTGTAGCGGCATGTGAAGCATTACCGCTACAGCAAAAGATATGATACTACAGCTAACCCCCGATGTCAAACGCCGGATGCTGTTGTACGCATCGTTGCTATCCCCTGATTTGCGCGATTCAAGCCTAATACCAGGGGTTATTACACGCGATTAATGCCTGAAGTGGCGCTTGCCGGTGAAGACGAGCGGGATGCCGTATTCGTTCGCCGCAGCGATTACCTCGTCGTCGCGAATCGAGCCGCCCGGCTCGACAATGCATGCCGCGCCCGCCTCGACCGCGGCATCAAGGCCGTCTCTAAACGGGAAGAAGGCATCGGACGCAACGACAGCGCCTCGTACCTTTTCCCCACCCTTGCGGGCTCCGAGCCAGGTGGAATCCACGCGGCTCATCTGACCGGCACCCACACCAACTGTGGCCTGGTCTTTTACGTAGATGATGGCGTTGGATTTGACGTGTTTTGCAACCTTCCAGGCAAAGGCCATATCCTTCCACTGGGCATCGGTCGGCTTGGCCTCGCTTATGACGGTCCAGTTTGCGACCGGCTCTTCGATATTGTCGAAGTCCTGAACGAGGACGCCGCCGTTGACCCTGCGAATGTCGTGGTCGAAGTAGTCCATCTCGGTCACGCCGCCGGTATCGATCAAGCGAAGATCGGTCTTTTTGGTAAGGGTGTCAAGTGAGTCCTGATCAAATCCGGGGGCGATGATGACCTCGACAAAAATTGAGGCGATTTTTTCAGCCGTGACCTTATCGACCATCTGGTTAAGCGCGACGATGCCGCCGAAGGCTGAAACGGTATCCGATTCGTAGGCCTTCTGGTAGGCGTCGGCGAGGTCGAGGCCGATGGCGCAGCCGCACGGGTTGCTATGCTTGATAATGGCGCAGGCCGGGCCGGCGAACTCACAGACCAGACCCCAGGCCGAATTCATATCGAGGATATTATTATATGAAAGCTCTTTGCCGTGTATCTGCTTGAAATTGACCAGCGTATCCGCAGGTGCGCCCGCCTGCTTGTAATAGGCCGCCTTTTGGTGCGGGTTTTCGCCGTAGCGGGTATCCATTATTTTCTCTAAGGTATAGGTTAGCACCTCGGGGAACTCTGCTTTACTGTCGTGTCCGTAGAGCCACTGGGCGATCGTCGCGTCGTACATCGCGGTGTGTTTAAACGCCTCTTTGCAGAGCGCATAGCGGGTATCGCGGGTAATCGCGCCGTCATTTGTCTGCATCTCGTCGACGATCTTCGAGTACCAGGATGCATCGACGACGACCGCTACACCCTCAAAATTCTTGGCGGCGGCGCGAATCATGGTGGGCCCGCCGATATCGATGTTCTCAATCGCCTCATCAAGCGTTACGTCGGGCCGCGCAATCGTTGCGGCGAACGGATAGAGGTTAACGCAGACGAGATCGATCGGCTCTATCGCGGCCTCGGCGATCTGGCGCATGTGCTCCTCTTTCCTGCGGTCGGCGAGGATGCCTCCGGAAATCTTGGGATGAAGGGTCTTCACCCTGCCCTCCATCATCTCGGGAAAGCCGGTGTACTCGGATACCTCGACCACCACGA
>NZ_PFNG01000006.1:0-4807 GCF_002791875.1 Candidatus Aquicultor secundus
CAGAATGACAGGCAACAGCAGTCTGTGAGTGGTCTTTAGATTCTTAACAACGCTTCAGAATGACAAGAATCAGCCATAATTCGTCTCTAATAGTGAGGTTTAAACATATTGAAAAACATAGTAATCCTGGGGTCGTCAGGATCGATAGGTCTACAAACAATAGATGTTGTTAAGCGATATCCCGAACTTTTTAACGTAGTCGGATTGGCTGTAAACAAAAGCATTGATGCACTGGAACAACAAATAAAAGAGCTACGGCCAAAGGCGGTCGTCGTTGTCGATGCAGAAAAAGCACAAGAGCTTAGCCGGAGAATAGCGGGAACATCAAACATCCCGGAGCTGCTGACGAGTATCGAAGGGCTCGAGCAGCTCGCAGCGCATCCCGAGGCCGACCTAGTATTAAACGCCCTGGTAGGCTCGGTTGGGCTACGACCGACATTGGCCGCGTTGCGGGCGGGAAAAACCCTGGCGCTTGCAAATAAGGAATCGATGGTTGCGGGCGGCGCTATAGTCGCCAAAGTGCGGGAAGAAACAGGGGCCGAAATACTTCCCGTAGACAGCGAGCACAATGCGATATTCCAATGCATGGTAGGCGAGCGGAAACGCGAGATAAAGCGGCTTATCGTCACCGCATCCGGCGGGCCGTTCAGGGGAAGAACCTTTAGCGAACTCGAATCGGTTACCGTGGAAGAGGCACTCAAACATCCCCGCTGGACGATGGGCCCGAAGATCACTATCGACTCGGCGACCCTGATGAACAAGGGTCTCGAGGTAATCGAGGCGCACTGGCTTTTTGACCTGCCTTACGAGCAAATCGACGTGATCGTGCATCCGCAAAGCATCATCCACTCGATGGTCGAGTTCGAGGACGGCTCGATTAAGGCCCACCTCGGCCAGACGGATATGCGAATACCCATCCAATACACGCTTTCATACCCGGACAGGTTGCCCGCGCCGCTTCCGTCGCTCGACTTTGTCGAGGTCGGGAAGCTCACGTTTGAAAAGCCCGATGTGCGGAATTTCCCATGTCTTGCGTACGCCTACGAGGCGATACGGCTCGGAAAAACATATCCGGCCGTTCTAAACGCGACAAACGAGCAGGCGGTAGCCGCTTTCTTAAGCAAAAAGATACGGTTTACAGATATCCCCAACATAATAAAGCAAGTCATAGAGCGACATGAGCCCGGCGATGAGACCGATTTGGGTATAGTATTAGAAACTGAACACAGGGCAAGAGAATACGCCGACCGGTTAATCACGTCGCTTATTCTTTAGAGTGTCTACTGGAAAAAGGAGTGAATCCATATATTTTACCTTATTGCGCTTATAGGTCTGGGCCTGATTATTTTCATCCATGAATTCGGCCATTTCATTGCAGGGAAGATAATTGGGCTCAAGGTTAAAGAGTTCATGTTCGGGCTCCCCGGCCCGAGAATCTTTTCGTTTAGAGTAGGGGAGACCGAATACGGTGCCACGGCGCTACCCTTTGGCGGATACGTCAAGTTTGCGGGCGTTGAATCCGAGCTGCAGCTGGAGGAGGACGACGAGGATAAGGATACGCCTCCCGAGAGGAAATACGATACGCAGCCACGGTGGAAAAAGGCGATCATCATGTTCGCCGGTCCGTTTATGAACATGGTGCTCCCCATATTTTTGATTGCTATTATGTTAATGTTCCAGGGAGTGCCCGATCGCACAAACGTCATCGGCGAAGTTGTAAAAGCTGGACCGGCGGCTAAAGCCGGTTTGCATGCAGGCGACAAGATCATAACGGTTGAAGGCAAAAAGGTTAAAAACTGGGCTCAAGCCGTTACTATTATTAAGAAAAAGCCGGGCAAGGAAATAACGATTGTCGCTGAGCGCAACGGAAAGACGCAAATCTTCAGACCGGTCCTGGATAATAACAAGGGCGAGGGATTTTTAGGCATAAGCCAGCGTCTTCGAACCCCGCTTCCTCATGAAGCGCTATACCAGGGTTTCTTAACTACGCTGACAATAATAAAATTCATGGCGGTAACACTCTATGTCGTTATTACGCAGAAAATCGGCTTGTTGGCCAAAGATAGCGCGGGCCCTGTCAGGATCGTCTATGAATCGGCAAAGATAATCCAGCAAAACTTCTGGTCGTATATTTGGCTGCTTGCCTTAATCAGCATCAACATCGGGATAGTCAACCTGTTGCCGATACCGCCGCTTGATGGCGGAAGGCTGGCGATCCTTGGAATCGAAGGCATCAAACGCGGACCTATCAACAAAAAGGCGGTATTTGCAATCAACGCCGCCGGAATGGCGTTGCTGTTAGCGCTTATGGTGTACTTTGTGTTCTCGGATATTTTCAAAATAATTCAAGGGGCACCGTTCCCGGGGGGTGGATAAATGGCGCAAAATACTTCAAAAGTTAGAATCGGCGATTTAGAGATCGGCGGCGGCAACCCCGTCGCCGTTCAGTCGATGACAAACAGAAAAACCGAGGACGTCGCTTCGACCGTCGAGCAAATAAAAGACCTCGAAGCCGTGGGCTGCGAGCTTGTCCGCGTTGCGGTACCGACCCGTGAGGCGATAGATGCGCTGCCCAAGATAAAGAAACAGATCAATATTCCGCTCATTGCGGATATTCACTTCCATTGGGAGTACGCGATCGGCGCCATCGATGCAGGCGCCGATAAAATCCGCATCAACCCCGGAAATATCGGTGGCCTTGAAAACTTCGCCAAAGTAATCGAAAAAGCGCGCGAGAACAGCGTCGCAATTCGCATCGGTGTGAACTCGGGCTCGCTCCATCCCAAATATGGAAACGAGGAAAATCCTGCCGAAGCCCTCGTTAAAAGTTGCATAGAGTACGTTCAATTTTGCGAAGAAATGAACTTTCACAATATCGTGCTCTCGGTAAAATCCTCATCCGTCGTCAACTCGATAAAAGCATACCGGATGCTTGCCAAGGCAACCGATTATCCGCTGCATTTAGGCATAACAGAATCCGGCACGCTGATGTCGGGCACGATTAAGTCGTCCGTAGGCTTGGGCGTGTTGCTTGCCGAGGGCATCGGCGACACCATGCGTGTCTCGCTCTCGGCCAACCCGGTACATGAGATACAGGTGGCGTTTCAGATATTGCAGGCGCTGGGGTTGAGGTCGTACGGCCCCGAAATCATATCCTGTCCTACGTGCGGGCGCTGCGATATCGATGTTATACCGGTTGCAGAGGAGATAGAGAAGCGGCTCATGAAAATACGCTCACCGCTGAAAGTCGCCATCATGGGCTGCGTAGTAAACGGCCCCGGTGAGGCGAAAGAAGCCGACATCGGTATTGCCGGCGGCAAACGCGAAGGGGTGCTCTTCAAGGCCGGCAAAGCCGTCCGCCGGGTGCCGGCCGACAACATGGTAGAGGAATTGATGGGCGAGATAGAGAAGTTAATAGTCGAAGTGAAAGAAAAGGAAGAGGCTGACAAGTGAAATTCTCAGTATTACTAGCGCCGACGTTAAAGGAGAGCCCTTCAGAGGCTGAAGTGGTAAGCCACAAGCTCCTTATGCGGGCGGGCATGATACGAAAAGTGGCGGCAGGGATTTACACATTCCTGCCACTTGGCTATAACGTTATAAAGAAAATAGAGCGCATCGTCCGTGAAGAGATGGGCAGAGCCGGTGCTCAGGAGATTCTGATGCCGGTTCTGCAGCCCGCCGATCTCTGGAGGATAACCGGGCGCTGGGACCAGTTCGGCCCCGAGATGATGCGGATGGCCGATCGGAACGGCAGGGAATTCGCCCTCGGCCCCACGGCCGAAGAAATGATAACCGACCTCGTTAAAAACGAGGTTAAGTCGTACCGGCAGCTGCCGCTCACGCTCTATCAAATACAAGTAAAGTTCAGGGACGAGATTCGTCCCCGGTTCGGCCTGATGCGCGGTCGCGAGTTTATCATGAAAGACGCTTACAGTTTTAACAGAACCGTCGAGGAAATGCAGCAATCATACAGCGACATGTATGATGCGTACAGCAGGATATTTTCCAGGTGCGGCCTGGATTATAGAGCGGTAGATGCCGCAACCGGCCTAATCGGCGGCAAAGTATCCCAGGAGTTCATGGTTCTTGCCGAATCGGGCGAGAGCACGATTCTCTATTGCGAGTCATGCAACTATGCGGCGAGCGATGAAGTAGCAACCGCGCCTTTGGCCGAACCTTCAACAGAAGCGATCAAGCAATCCGAACTCGTCGGAACGCCGGGGCAGAAAAGTGTGGAACAGGTCGCAACCTTCCTCAATATTCCTGAGGACAAAATCGTTAAGACATTGATCTACAAATACGGGGCGTCGGAGCTTGCCGGTATACTCGTGCGGGGCGATCGCGACGTTAACGACGAAAAGCTTTCCGTGGCATTGGGCACTGCGGACTTTCACCTTCTCGCGGGCGCCGAATGGCAGGAGTACCCCGAGCTTATCCGGGGATTTGTCGGACCGGTTGGCATTAATAGTGTGCGCCTGATAGCGGATAAAGAGATATCGGTTATGCAAAATTTCGTAGTCGGCGCGAATAGGCCCGATGCGCACCTCATCAATGTCAACGTGGGCGAGGATTTCCAGGTCGAAGAGTGGGCCGATATAAAAACGATTAAGGCGGGGGATAAATGCCCCGCATGCGGGGGAGCGCTTCTCTCGGCAAAGGGTATCGAGGTCGGCCAAATCTTCCAGCTGGGTACGAAATACAGCGCCGCGATGGAAGCGATGTATATCGATGAGGACGGAGCGCTTAAACCTTATATTATGGGAACCTACGGTATCGGCATAAGCCGCACGGCTGCTGCGGCGATCGA
>NZ_PFNG01000006.1:4977-9720 GCF_002791875.1 Candidatus Aquicultor secundus
GGCAATGTTGAAGTAAAAATAAGGGCGACCGCAGAGCGGATCGAATACCGGGTGGATGATGCGGTTGATAGGATATCAGAGCTGGTAGTGAAGATGCGCTCTATGTTGCAGCCTGGAGGACCAGATGCAGAAAACGCCGGATAAAATCACAGTTATCGTACCGGCATATAATGAGGAAAAGCATATCGGCGGCGTCTTAGATATCTTGCAGCAAGTCAGCCTGATCGACGAGATACTGGTTGTTAGCGACGGCTCAAGCGACAGGACATCCGAAGTCGCGGGGTCTTACAACGTCCGCGTAATCGATTGCGAAACAAACGGCGGCAAAGGCGCGGCCATGAAAACCGGCATCGAGGCCACGGATGCCGATATTATCGCATTCATCGATGCCGATCTGATCGGGATAACGCCTGAGCATATAACGGATCTTATCCAACCCCTCTTAAACGACCCCGAACTCATGATGACGGTAGGAAAATTTACGGGCGGACGGCTTCGGACTGATCTCGCCCAAACAATAGTCCCGTTTATATCCGGGCAACGTGCACTGCGAAGAGAAGTTCTCACAGGGTTAGCCGATCTCGAATCTACCGGTTTTGGTGTCGAGATAGCTATTACGCAACACGCTAAACAAAACAACCTCAAGGTTGAAGAAGTACCGTTTCCCGATGCGACCCAGGTTATGAAGGAGGAAAAGCTCGGCGCCGTTGGTGGGTTTAAGGCGCGAATGAAGATGTACAGCGATATCATCAAGCAACTTGTAACCAGAAAGGCAAGCCGGACAAAGACCCCTTAGCCGGAAGCTATCCCGGCTAAAGCTCTCGAACGTATATCGCGTTATGGGGGCACTCCATCGTGCACTTGGCGCATCCATAGCACAGCTGGATATCCACAGACGCGGGCTCGTCTTCATCTATCTTAAACAGCGCTTTTGTAGGGCAGGCTTTGCGTGCCGTGCACTTACTGCAAATCTGACATTTGCTATAATCAACACCCGCTTTTTTCATGCAATAAAAACTCCTTGTAAAAAACTTTTGGAAGCCAGGAGCCAGAAGAAGGCTTGATTTTGACCTAGTTTCCAACTAATTCTAACTTTTGCGTGTAAACAACCTCATACCATTCAAGATTACCAACAGCGATATGCCGGTATCTGCAAAGACCGCCATCCACAACGTCGCGGCACCGATCACGGCCAGAAAGATAAACGCGAGCTTCACCATAATCGAAGCGGCTACGTTTTGCTTTATAATCCGCAGCGCGCGCCTGCTTAAATTAATTGTATACGGCACATTATGGAGCCTATCGGCCATCAGCGCGATATCCGCGGTCTCAAGCGCGATATCCGATCCGATTGCGCCCATGGCGATACCGACGTCGGCACGCGAGAGAGCCGGCGCATCATTTACGCCATCCCCGATCATCACGACACGGCCGTATTTGTCGGAGAGCGACTCGATGGCTTTAACCTTGTCCTCCGGCAACAGTTCCGAACGGTAGTCGTCTATACCGACCTGAGAGGCGATCTCCTTCGCGGTATCTGCGTTGTCGCCGGTGAGCATTACAATATTTGTGATACCGATGCTTCTAAGCTGCTTTACGGTTTGCCTTGCATCTTCGCGCAGCCTATCCGCAACGGCGACGATCCCTAAAAGCTTCTCACCGGTTCCAAGTATAAATACGGTTTTACCTTCACGCTGCAAGGCGAATATCAGGGGATCGACTTCCGGGTCGATCATATTTATCCCTTCGGAAATTTCTTCGAAAAGCCTTGGATTGCCAATATAGTAGGTAATGCCGCCGAAGTCGGCTTTTAAGCCGCGCCCGGGGAGCGACTCGAAGTTATAGGGCTCTCTGAAACCAAGACCCTGTTCGCCGGCATACCTGATGATGGCTTCTGCCAGAGGGTGACCCGACCTTGATTCCATTGCCGCGCTAAGTTTTACGATCTCGTCCTCTTTATAACCGTTTAACGGCACCACGTCGGTAACCGAAAGCCGGCCTGTGGTAAGTGTTCCCGTCTTATCGAATACGATTGCAGATGCCTGGCCCACGGCCTCAAGGTATGCGCCGCCTTTAACGAGTACACCACTTCTTGACGCCGCGCCGATCGCGGCCGCAATTGATACCGGCGTAGAGATAACCAACGCACACGGGCACGCGATTACAAGCAACACGAGCGCTCTATAAAACCAGGTAATAAACGGCTGCCCGGCAAGCGGAGGGATAATTGCTATGGTGAGAGCGATTCCGATGACAATCGGCGTGTAGTAGACGGAAAACTTATCGATAAATCGCTGTGAAGGCGCCTTCTTGGCCTGGGCGTCTTCGACCAAGTGGATAATGTGGGCTATTTTCGTATCGCCTGATAGTTTCGTGCACTTTATTTCCAGGTAGCCTTCCAAGTTGAGCGTACCGGCAAAGACCTGGTCGTCCGTCTCTTTGACGACAGGCAGCGACTCCCCGGTAATTGCGGATTGATTTATAGACGAGCGGCCCGAGGCGACTTCACCGTCTACCGGTATGCCCTCGCCGGGCTTGACTACCACGATATCCCCGATGCGCACATCCTCAACAGGGACGACCGTTGTACCTCCCGCGGTTTTAATCGTAGCCTCGCTCGGCGCAAGTTCAAGCAGCCGATGAATTGCGTGCCTGGTCTTATCCATCGTATATGCCTCAAGCATCGTCCCCAGCGCAAACAAAAACATAACCGTTGCAGCCTCGGCCCATTGCCCGAGCCCCATCGCCCCTATAACCGCAACCGTCATAAGGACGTTCATATCGAACACCCGCGACCTCAGCGAAGAGATCGAACCCTTGGCGGGCCTGTACCCGGCAATAACGGCGGTTGCGGTAAATAATGCAATTGTAACGATACTTTGCCCAAGCAACAATTGAAGAAGACCCGCGATTACAAGTGGCACAGCGGCAATCAGCACCGTTAACGCCCTCTTGTCGGAAAGCCAGAATGATCTCTTAGGCGTTTCGGCAAGCTTGGCGCCCTCAAGCACTGCGGTATACCCACTGGCCTCAATCATCCTTATGACCTCTGAGTCGGGAACAACCTCTTCATGGTGGCTTACAGTAAGCTTTCCGGTCTCAAAGACCAGCTCGGCCGAGTCGACGCCGTCGAGGCCCGCGATTTTTCTCTGCAATTTCGCCGAGCAATCCGGGCAATCAAGCCCACCGATGCGAAACATCGACGTTCTTATGTCCTCAGTAGTGCCGACCCCGTATCCGAAGTCTTTAATGAGCGAGAAGACCGTCTCCTTCGAACTCACCTGGGGGTCATATTTAATACGCAGATTCGATGCAGTAAAGTTAACTTCAGCGTCTTTGACACCGGGTAGCTTCTGAACGGCTTTCTGCACCTTAAGGGCGCAGTCCGGGCAATCAAGGCCCGATATGGCTACGGTTTCTTCTGTTGCACGCTCCCCGCTAACGCCCCTAGTCGCCACAACACATCACCTTAACCTCTCGCCGAGGGGGAGGGCAATGGGGTCATGCAGCTCTTCCCGGACGTGGGAAATACCCTCAGTCAGCAGTTTTATAATATGTTCGTCGTCAAGCGAGTAGTACACCATTTTAGCGGCCTTACGGCGCTTAACAACGCGATGGTCTTTTAGCTTTCGCAGTTGATGCGAGATAGCAGATTGGCTCATCCCGACCACCTCGGCAATTTCACACACGCACAACTCGCTGCGAAGCAGCGCAAACACTATCTTTACCCTGGTAGGGTCCGATAGCACCTTAAATGTATCCGAAAGTCGCTCGATCGCGACATCCGGTATTAGATGCTGCAGATGCTCTTTTACATCAGCGACTTTAGACATGTCGAACCGGGTCTCCCCGCAAATATCGTCAATAGACATCCGGTAATCTCCATACATATGAATATGTGATCATATGTTTAATTATATCGGATTATTTCTCGGGGTCAATGAATAATTAAAAGAGCGGGGGAAGGGCCTGGGGGAGATTGGTGAATGGGTGAATAGAATGTGGGGTGGGCGAAAATATTTGTCATCGCTTTACTTTTTGTTTACATTAAGAAAAGGGTTTTTTTTGCATAAAATGCTATTGCTCAAATAATCCCCATAGGTGATCGGGTGGAAACAATAAACTTAAAAGACAAAGTAGCACGATGGGTCAGGCGAGAGGTTCAATTTCGCCACAAAATTTCCGATAATAAGGGGATAGGAGAGTACCAGCATTTGGGTAGATAGTGTCGGATAAGCTTAATACAAATTATTGAATTGGAGTTTTTACCTTGAATGATTGCGTAGTCGCTTTTCCAAAGATAAAGAAACATCCGTACAAGATCATTGCGTTTGATTGGGACGGAACGGCTGTCGAGAACCGTAACGCCGATGCCCGGGCCATTACCGAGGTACTCGAACAGCTTATGAAATACGGGGTATATATCGTGGTTATCACCGGCACAAACTTTGACAACGTCAACCGGCAGTTCGCCTCGCTGGTGAACGGTCCCCACAAGAAAAACCTTTTTATCTGCACAAATAGGGGCTCCGAAGTGTACGGCTTTGATGAGAATTCAGAGCCGGTCGTGCTTTTTAAGAGGGTTGCGACCGAAGAGGAGAACACGCTTCTCGACCGCGCAGCCGAAGCCGTAAAGGAGCATATTGAAAGCAGATCAAACGTTACCATAGATATCGTCTATAATCGCATGAACCGCCGTAAAATCGATCTTATCCCAGAGTGGGAGAACCCCCTGAAATCGCA
>NZ_PFNG01000078.1:0-4884 GCF_002791875.1 Candidatus Aquicultor secundus
CCGAACTTATGATGTCTCACCCGGGGCTTCCGATGCTTGGCTGCCAGCATGCCTATGTTGCAGCCGGTGCATTTCTGGCCGCGATAAAAAACGAAGGCTCAAAGAAGATTACAAATGAAGACATAAAAGAAGTATTTAAGAGAACCGAAAGACAGGCTATCGGGGGATACTGTGGTCTGACCGGGGTTTGTGGCATTACGCCGGCAATAGGGGCAGTTTTCTCGATACTTCTTGGCTCAAAATGCGGCAAGGATATCGAACAGAGGATTACAATGGACGCGGCAACTCGGATCTCAGAGGCAATCAGAGACCTTACAGGCCCAAGCTGCTGTAAAGCTTATGTGCGGGCATCCTTATTTGTTGCCACGGACATATTAAAAGAGAAGTTTAGCATTGCTCTTCCGATTCAAAAGCGGAAAATATCTTGCACATATATTGAAAAGCACCCTCACGCTTGTCGAGGCGGTAGGTGCCCTTATTTTGGGGATAGCAGGGAGGTTTATAAAGTGGTTGAGCATAGAACTTCAAATCCAATGGAAGTTTACGACCAATTCTTTGCCCTAGCATATCAGGCGGGAGCGATGGATGTAAAAACCAAGCATCTCGTTGCCCTTGCGGCATCGTTAGCAAATGGGTGCCAGCCCTGAACCGATTACTGCCTTGCAGTTGCAAGACAGCACGGGGCAACAGAAACAGAGATTAACGAAGTCGTCATGTTGGCCATGACGGTCGGTGCATATAAAATGAGGCTCATGGCTGAGAAAGGGCCAGCCGTTACCCCACAAGAAGAAGTAATCGAGCCCAAAGAGGCAGAAGTAGCTCAAGATGGTGAGTGCTGAACACCATAGAGTGCCCAGTTGGTGCTGGGTTTTTAGGCTTTGCCTGCAACTGCGCGGGTGGCAAGTGTGATGTCTCAACCCTTGCAAGCATTGAGTTGGCTGAGGCTTTAGCAGACGAGAAGCCGGAGGGCTTAAGCATCGTCGGTAAAACCGAAACCGAAAACATCGGGGGTAGTTGGATCGCCTGGCAGGCGAGCCATATTAAAGAACGTAACGCTAAACGAGATTGCCACGTTTAGACGGCGAATTAACATCATAGATATGATCGGCTCTGAGGATATCGGGGCTATAAAGAAAAAAATCGCTGAACTTTCTAAAAGCAAAGTGCCTTCTTGTAGCTGTGAACCGGGAACATGCAGCAGTGACGAGCCCATTCTTACAGAGACGGCTCCAAGAACTCAAGCCCCGGAGCCAAAAGAGCCAAAACTGGATAAAGTGGGTTACTTTGTCATTATTCCGGAGACAAAAGATAATCTTCTCGTGATTGAACATTACTCATATGATAATAAGCTCTTGCACACGATAGAGGGCAAAGATGCAAGAAGCATCTATTTCACGATCATCGAGAACGGCTGGGTAAGCGAGCTTTCCCATGCTGCATACCTTGGTAAGGAATTAGAGAAAGCCGAGCTTTCGATGAAGCTTGGGTTTAGATATGTGCAAGACGGCATGTAAATTTCACCGCATCTCACATAGAAGAATTCAAAGCTATTTTAGTAGAAATCACTTTAACGCTTTACTTTACTAAAGCATGCTTTCAGTGTATAATACTTAAATGTTGTCACAGGTGATTGGCAGTAACGCCGATAATGCAATATGTACCTTACACGTATGTACCGTAGTTTCGGTAATTGCCGATATTAGATAGAGGCCGACAGCCAGCATACAAAATCGCTGGCTAGCGGGCCGACACTTTTTGGAGTGGTGATCTTACGTGTTGAAGCTCGAAAAACTAAATGCCGGTTTTACCGAAGAAGAAGTGCGCAGGCTGATTGCAAAGCCGCTGTTCGACCGTCCTGATATTGAAGCCACAGTTCGTGATATCGTCGACCGCGTGCGCCGTGATGGTGATGCGGCGCTTTTTGAATATACAAAGACATTCGATAAAATCGAGCTTACCCCCGAGACAATCAAGGTTACGCCCGAAGAGTTCGACGCGGCATACTCCCTGGTTGAAAGCGAATTTTTGGGCGCTCTCAAGCAGGCGAAGGAGAGAATCACCGCGTTTCACGTCCGTCAGAAGGAGAATTCCTGGTTTATGGTGGAAGACGGGGCGTTTCTCGGGCAGCTCATCAGGCCTGTCGATAGGGCCGGCATTTATGTTCCCGGCGGCAGGGCGCCGTACCCCTCATCCGTTTTGATGAACGCCATCCCGGCGCGTGTTGCCGGTGTGGAGGAGATAATGATGGTCGTTCCCGGTGCAATCCGTGCGGAGGTGCTGGTAGCGGCAGCCGAGGTTGGCGTAACCGAGGTCTATAAAATAGGCGGGGCCCAGGCGATAGCGGCTCTCGCTTTTGGTACGGAGTCTGTCAAGAAGGTCGATGTTATTTCGGGTCCCGGTAATATCTACGTGACGCTTGCAAAGAAGATGGTCGTGGGCTATGTGGATATCGACATGCTTGCCGGGCCGAGCGAGGTTGTCGTTGTGGCCGATAAAACCGCGAATCCCACCTTTATAGCGGCCGACCTGCTGGCGCAGGCCGAGCATGACCCGGATGCAACCGCCATCCTTATAACCAATTCAGAAAACCTCGCCGAAAAGGCTCTAGCAGCGGTTAAACTGCAGTTGAGCAGGCTGGATCGCAGGGATATCGCCGAGAAATCCCTCAACGACAACGGGCGGATATTTATCGTGCCCTCGATTAATGAAGGCTTGAGGCTTGCAAACAGCATTGCGCCGGAGCATCTTGAGCTTATGATTGAAAATCCCCTTGAGGCGTTAAGTTCTATAAAACACGCGGGCGCAATATTTTTAGGCGCATACACGCCGGAAGCGGTCGGCGACTATGTTGCCGGGCCGAACCACATCCTGCCGACCGGCGGGACCGCGCGCTTCTACTCGCCGCTTAGCGTTGACACGTTCCTGAAAAAATCAAGCGTGCTTAACTTCTCAAAGCAGGCGCTCGGCAATGTAGCCGACGCCGCAATCACGATAGCCGACAGCGAAGGCTTTACCGGACATGCGAAATCCGTCGAATACCGGATGGACATACCGGAGGGGGGATAGTATGATCGGCCCACGCCCCGAGGTTGCCTCCCTTAAGCCCTACCATATCCCGGAGGTCAGTGCACGCATCATATTATCGGCAAACGAGAGCCCGTACAACCTGCCGCAATCGATAATCGACGAGATAAAGGGCCAGTTCGACGCCATAGCATATAATCGCTACCCCGACCCGCTTTCGCTCGAACTGCGCACGCTCATCGGGGAACACTACGGCCTTGGGCCCGAGAAGGTCTTTGTTGGAAACGGCGGCGACGAGGTTATTCAGAACCTTTATCTGGCCTACGGCGGCGTCGGCCGGAAGGCGGTCACCTTCGAGCCGATGTTCGAGGTCTACGGGATAACCGGGCGCATGACCGGTACCGAGATGATAACGATACTGCGCTCGCCGGGCGACTTCACCGCCGAGAAAGTGCTGCCTCACGCCTACATGATGGACGCGGCGCTCATATTCATATGCTGCCCTAATAATCCGACAGCGGATCTGGTCTCACTTGAGGCGATAGAGGCGCTGCTTAAAATCACAAACGCGCTGGTCGTTGTCGATGAGGCATATGCCGAGTTCAGCGGGCAAACGGCGCTCCCGCTTCTGGCGAAGTACAAAAACCTCGCGATTTTAAGGACGTTCTCAAAAGCGTTCTCGCTAGCGGGATTACGGGCCGGGTATCTGCTTGCAAGCGATGAGGTAATCGAGAATTTGTTAAAGGTAAAGCTGTTCTTTAACTTCAACAAATTATCGCAGGTAATAGCCCGGATAGCGTTCTTGCACAGGACGATATTCGAGGAGAAAATAAAGGTTATTTTGGCCGATCGCGATCGCTTGTTCGCGCAGATGAAGAAGCTAGCGGGCATTGAGGTATTCCCAAGCCATGCGAACTTCATCCTCTTCAGGACGAAAAAACCGGCCGCTGAGGTCTGGCAAGGAGTGCTCGATCGCGGTATCCTAATCCGAAACACCAGCAACCAACTGCTCCTCGAAAACTGCCTCCGTGTAACGGTCGGCACGCCCGAGGAGAACAAGGAGTTCATGAAAGCGCTTAGCGAAGTAATTGAGCGGTGAATGGGTGAATAGCGGTGAATGGGTGAATAGCGGTGAATTGGTGAATGGGCTGTGGTCGAGAGTGTGGGTTTAGGACAGTAATTATTACCTGATCTGGAGGGTTTAATGGATAGAAGAGCCGAGATTGCAAGGGAAACCAAGGAAACGAGAATCCGGGTTGAACTTAATTTGGACGGCCGGGGGAATGTAGATGTCGTAACCGGAATACCGTTTTTCGATCACATGCTCTCAATGGTCGGCAGGCACGGGCTTATCGACCTTACCATAGTGGCCGAGGGCGATCTTGAAGTAGACGGCCACCATACGGTCGAGGATGTTGGGATATGTCTCGGCCAGGCTTTAAAGGAAGCGCTTGGCGAACGCAAGGGAATTCGCCGCTACGGCAGCAGCCTCATGCCGATGGATGAGACGCTTGCGCTTGTCGCAATAGATATCAGCGGCAGGCCGTATCTCGTATACGATGTCGACCTGCCCGTCGAAATAATCGGGACGTATGATACTGCGTTAACAGTCGAGTTTTTACAGGCCTTCACCACCAACGCGGGAATAACCCTGCACGTAAAGACGATGGCCGGAAGAAACGCCCACCACATAGTGGAAGCGATTTTCAAAGGCCTGGCAAAAGCCCTGTTGGAAGCCGTAGAAATTAACCCAAGGATTGCAGACGTAATCCCCAGCACCAAAGGAACGCTGGAGTAAGAGCAGCACCCTGGCCTGTCATTCTGAACGAAGCGAATAACGACTAATTGTCATTCTTATAG
>NZ_PFNG01000159.1:0-512 GCF_002791875.1 Candidatus Aquicultor secundus
TCTTAACCTCGCCAGGCGGCTTGATCTCGCTTTCCTCGATTTTTGTGGAATCGTAATTTACCGTCTCGTTTGAGCGTTTATATGTCGAGTTACCCGCACTCGTATTCCCCGCAGGGTAAGTAGCCGAGGAGCCACTGGCCGTTGAGCTTGGGTTCTGCGAGGAAATCCCTGCGATACCGCCGGGCATCGACCCTGCCCCCTCATATTTTTCCGTCTCTTTCTGCGTGCTGACGACAACCGGATTATTGCCCTGCTCGACCTTGTTCGTATGGGTTTGTTTTGAGGTAAAGTCGAGATCTGCATTAACCCTAACCACCGCATTATTGTCATTGCCGAGCACCGTACCGAGCATCGAATGGATCGATTTTTCGACCTGGTTTTCGTAGGCGACCTTGGCCTCGAGCTGGGTCCTCGAGTAATTGCCCGCAAGACCGGCTTCTGAATCGCCGGTCGCCTCGTTTAAGACGTTGCCGCTTGTATCGACAACGGTTATGTTCTCGGTCTTTAGCCCT
>NZ_PFNG01000159.1:527-5261 GCF_002791875.1 Candidatus Aquicultor secundus
ACCATCCGATATTTTTACTCCCGGCTTGGGCTTGATGATAACCGATGCCGTGGCCGGATTTTCCTTGTCGGTGTAAAGGGAAGGCTCGGGTATGACGATGTGAACCCGAGCACCACCAATCTCGTCTATCTGGGAGATGGTTCTGCCAAGCTCACCCTCTAAAGCCCTACGATAATTAACCTTCTGGGTGAACTCGGAAAGACCGAAATTGCTCTGATCGAATATCTCAAAGCCGACCGTACCACCCTGCGGCAGACCTGCGCCGGCCAGCTCAATTCTCGTTTCATATACCTGATCGCTTGGAACTTGAATGGTTTGCGTCCCACTGAGTTGGTAGGGGATCTTCTTTTCCTGAAGTTTTGTTACGATTGAACTCGCGTCCTCGGGGCTCAAATTTGAAAACAGGACGCTATAGGAGGGGCGTGAAACCCAATAGATAAGCGAGCCGAGAGCAACCACAAATAAGATGACCGTAATTAAAATAATCATCTTTTGGTTTACTTCCAGCTTTTGCCAGCCTGTTTGAGCGTTCTTGATCGCTTCAGCGGGTGACGCCATTAACCATCCTCACTCGCTTTATACTTGCATTCTCATTACTTCCTGGTACGCTTCCATTACTTTGTTTCTAAGTTGGACCGTCAGTTGCATCGCTACGCTTGCTTTCTCCACTTCTATCATGACGTCGTGGATATCAAGCTCCCCGGCGATGAACTTCTCAACTGCCGTGTCTGCACTTTTTTGGACTGCATCTACTTGGTGTATCTCATTATTGAGAATGCCTGAAAATGTGTCGAGCGCGTTGCCGGCTGGGCTTTCCGCTTTTGGCGCCCCAAGCGTTCCCGCGCTGATCGGATTGAGCCTTAGTGGAGTTATGTCCATGTTCTTAAGCCCTCTCTTACTAGATTTCCAGGGATTTTACGGCCATACTTTTGGCCGCACCGATGACGGTAACGTTCGCCTCATAGGCACGCTGTGCGGCGATCATGTTGACCATCTCTGTAACGATATTTATATTAGGCATTGCTACATATCCGTTCGCATCTGCATCCGGGTGATCCGGGTTATAGATCATCCGGGGTGCGCTGGTATCTTTTGCTATTCCTGCTACTGTGACTCCTTGTCCGGCGGTTGTGCTGTTTGCACTCCCCAAGAACTGAGAGAAGCCCGCTCGACCCTGCGGCGCCAGGATTACATCCTGCCTTCGATACGGACCGCCCTCGGGCGTTCTCGTCGTGTTGGCGTTGGCGATGTTGCTCGCAATCGTATCCAGCCACAAACGGTTTGCCGTCAGGCCGGTCGAGCTAATTCGCAGCGTCGAAAAAAGGCTCATCTTTACCTCCCTCCGTTAATGACTGTTTTCAGTGAACTTAAGCGACTGCTCATAAGCTGAGCCATAGCGTTATAGCGGATTGTGTTCTCCGCCAGTTTTGACATCTCTTCGTCGATGTCTACGTTGTTGCCATCATAACGCATCGACGTTGCCCCTACCGTAGTAACCTTTATCCCAACAGAAGTCAATGAGCTTCCGCCCGGCAGGTGCCTTGGGTCTGTCTGGAGCATCCCGGCATCGTATTTATTGTCGATTGCCTGCTTGAATTCGTCTTCAAAGCTTACGTCCTGCTTTTTATAGCCAGGAGTATTAATATTCGCCACGTTATTTGCTATTACCTGCTGCTTGAGCGATGATGCGTCAAGACCTTTTTGCAGTGCAACAAATGTGTCATTCGAAAACAGCTGATCTATCATCAACCTCGGTCACCTCCGCTTGCCTCAAGACCTTCAAATACCTCGTCAAAGTTACTGCCTGAAGCGATAAACCTATCGATCAATTCCTTTGGAAAGCGCCATTCTTTACCAATCTTAAGACCGGGCAATTTCTTCTCTCTGGCCAACCTGCAAATCGTGATTTGGCTCATCTGCAGGTAGTCGGCCAGTTGCTTTGTGGTCATTATCTCTGCGCTTCTACCCTTCATCTTTTCCTCCGGCTTTGCCGACACGCTTGCCGCTCTTACGGCCCTTATGCCTATTCCTTAGCAAGCAAGGCTTTGTATATTTTAAAGCAATATCCGGTCCTATAGCAACTGATTAATTATATTTCCGGCATATTTCTATCGTTTGCTATACTTTGAGAGCTCATCAGTAATCAGTATGCCTTTATCATCGCTTTGCATTATTTACTATCGTTTTGTATCGTATTGTATGAAACTAATTACGGACAAGTACCTTGCTATGCTTTGGTATACTTTTTATTTTAGGAAGCTAGACTAAACGCGTGACGAGAAAAATACGATGGTGCCTCGTGACTCAGAGGGATCTTCAGGAAGGTTGATTACAATCTGGTTTGAGCGGAACGCCTCAATCGGTCGGCGCTCCTTGGCTTCTGTTTCCAGTCCAGCCAACGTCAAATGCCTTTCCTTCGGTTCCTCCGGTGCTAAGTTCCTTGCTAGAGCTTCTGACACGTCTAACCTCTTCAACAAAAAGATTTTTGAACCTAGTACAGTCTTCGGCACTAAAGAAAAAGACTTAACTCTTTTTTAAAAAATTTGCGAGCGCAAGAATTAAGAGGATACTCGGAATCGCTTACCAACTATGTTATACGAGAACACCTAGATTCTCCCTTACCTGCTCGATCAAGAGCGAGGCGGGATACTTTTTGGCCCCCGCATCCAGGATTTCGACCGCCTGGTCGAACTCGCCCAATTTTGTTAACGTGCGCCCCAGGGATATATAAAGGGTGATCTCTTCAATCCCGTTATTGAGCGCCTCAAAGAAAAATGTACGGGCTTCCTCGTAAAACTCGTTTCCTAAAGAGGTCCGCCCAAGAATAAAGAACGCTTCACCGTCGGCACACCCGGCCTCGTACGCCTTGATCAGCTCTTCAACCGCCATATCGTTGTGCCCGACATCATAGTAAATCTTACCAAGGAAAAGGCTCGCTTCACCGGGGGACACGCCAAGCGCATCCATCAGCTTTACCGCTTTTTTAAATACCTTGGTTTCACCAAGTTCAAGCAATTTTCGTAAAAGGTCCACGGCCACCTGCTGCGCCTCTTCACGTTGATCGTCGATTGCAATCGATACTTTGCGCCCGCTTAAGATATCGGTAAAGGTGCGATAAAGCTGCTTTGCCAGGCCATGGCCACCCTTCTCCGCTAGTGAGTCAATTACTGCGTACGCACCCTCATATTCCCCCAAAAGCAGGTTGCAGAGCACCCTATCCATAGACGCACTTGGATAGAGACGGCTTGAAACAGCGATATCCCCAAGGGCATCAGCGGCTTCCCGGTAGCGCTTCGCATTGAGTAAGCACTGCCCCCGTAGGTGGGATGCCTGAGAAGGATCGGTAGTAACGCCGGTCATCTTATCCAGGTATTCAAGACCGATATCATAATGGCCGGCCTGGCTGAAAACCAGCGCTAACGCCAGCAGTACCTCATCCGAATTCATATCCGCACATGATTCGAGAGACTGTCGCAGCCCGCCCGGACCTTCACGACGCATCAATATCGACCCCAGCTCAACAAGCGCGGGGCCATACCGCGGATTATATTCAAGGGCACGCCCATACTCGATCACGGCTTGCTTTTCATTACCGATCGCCAGGTAAGCCTTGGCCAACTGATGAGCCGACAAATGGCCATCCACACCCGGATGGCTGACATATATCCTGCCGGACGGGCCTGCTTCCAATGCCATACTAAAAGACGCAATGGCGGCAGCATGCTCCCCTTTTTCCGCCTGAATCAATCCCTCGATATAAAACAGATCGGTGTAGTCCTGATACGCCTCTTTGGCGTCTGTTACCACCTTTAACGCCTCGCGATATCTACCAAGCTCTTTTAGACAGATCGCGATATTTCTTACAAGCTTGGATGCGTGCACGACATCGAGGCTCGAGAGATTGGCAAACGCTTTTTTATAGGTCTCAAGCGCCTTCTCATAATCCTTACGCTGTATATACGCACTGCCCAGGTTGAACCGCGCAATAGTATTGTCAGGTTTTCTGGCGAGCTCTTTTAAAAAAATAGTGATGGTATCCTGACCGATATTTTCCCTCTCCTGAGTAGTCCCCATAAAGGAATAACGGTTGATTCTGATTCTAGTAAAACCGGCGGTAAGGTTGTAGGCATTTATCGTATCTATTACAGGTCCGGCAAAAACGCCGCTCTGGTGATATTCGGATCGGTTTCTCCAGAGCCGGAAGGTAAGGTCAATGATGCTATCGTTCTCACTAATGAAATTTAACTGGTTAAAGAAAAACCCCTCGCGCTCCGAATCCTCAAGAAGTTCCCTGATTGCAAGCGCGTCTTCGCGTACCAGCTCTTCGTCCGCATTGAGCCACAGCACCCAGTCACAGGTTGCATGCGACGTTGCTACACCTCTGGCCTTAACAAGGTCATCGGCCCATTCATAAAAGAAGATCTTGCCGCCAAAACCCTTGGCTATGTCGATCGAGCGATCGGTTGACCCTATATCAACCACCACAATCTCATCGACCGCATCCTTCACACTGCTAAGACAGCGTCCGATGGTATCTTCATCGTCTTTTATGAGCACCACCAACGACAGGGTGGGCGACTCGATATACTTATCCGGAAAGCGCCATGGCTCCTGCATGTAGCGCTCTGCATAGACCTCGATCGGGTCCCTGTACACCTCTTGCTCCGCTAATCCACCGATTGCTGATTTTACGACCATCAATTCATGGGTGCCGACTGCGTTGTTTTTGCCGCG
>NZ_PFNG01000165.1:0-19474 GCF_002791875.1 Candidatus Aquicultor secundus
GCCAATGATCTTGGCCCGTAGACTTTACAATAACGGCATCCAAGAGAGGGAGGGCGCGCCAAAGAAAAACAGGGTATCTCTCGCAAATTAATAGTTCGAGGGAGGCGCGCACGCACACGCCAAAGTCTAGCCCCGGGGTCTATAAATTTGGGGTGGGTTGCGAGGCGCGCCCGCACACGCCAAAGTCTACATATCTGGGGGGGGAAGATTATTATGGCAAGAACAAGAAGAACCGGCATCGGAAACGACGGCGGCAGGTCGGCTCAATGCCAATCGGTTCAGATTATCGTTAATCCAAAAACATGCAGAATGGATAAGACCATGCGCGACATCCTCTCGATCAGCGAGCTTGTGACCGGCAGGATACGCGGCATCAGGCTGAAATCAATAGCCGTGAACGATTACTTCGCGGTGGTTAAGGCTGATATCCCAAAAGGATTGGGGCTCGAGGAGATCACCCTGCGGTTCTACGAACTAAAAGGCGCATGGAAAATGAGGGGCTGTGCCTTTTCTGATGAAGAAAAGCCTTCAACAAAACTCCAACATGAGCCCCAAATAATTTTTGAAAAAATTACGAATTAGGTATTGCATACCCTAGGGGGTAGTGGTATATTATATTTACTAAGGCCATCAAGGCACAGAAGCTCCCCGGTATGGGGGTTTCTGTGCGTTTACGGGCAGTTTTTCGTTGCTCGTGTCAGATACCCAACAAGCGGCAAAACTTTACCATATACATACCCCTGTAAAATACCATATTTTACCAATCGCTATCCACTTATTCAGAATGAAACCTTCTTCTAGAAGCCAGAAGAGCAGTAAGCAGTAGGCAGAATAAAACCTTCTTCTTACAGTAGCTAAACTACGCCTAGACGCTACTAAGTGACAATCACAGCTAGTGCACTCGAGATTCTTCGCTATCGCTCAGAATGACACCTAGCAATACTCTTCCTTTAAACCCACACTCTCAACCCACACACTGCCTACTGCATACCGCCTACTACCTACTAAAACACACTTCCTCAACCCACACCCCATTCACCGATTCACCAATTTCTCCTGGATTCCGGCTTCTGACTTCTGGTTTCTGTTCTCCGGCATTTGCTTTTTACTCGCGCCTCTAGTTAAATGAATATGGATGTTGGCGTTAGCAAATAGATCACCCAAGCTATTGCGTCGATTGCACCGGCAAATTACCGACGAACACAGGCAATGCGTTGCCGCCCGCTTCCAAATTATTCGCTCGGGAGGATATCTTGAACACTAGCAGAATCAAACTCATTACGTTCTTTGCATTTGTCGTAGTCTTCTTACTCGCGACCTTCTCAAAATCACTCGTTGTTCTTTATACGGATTGGTTGTGGTTTAAAGAGGTGGGCTATACCTCGGTCTTTTTGGACATCCTCAAGCTAAAATTCACAATAGGGGCTATCGCCGGGTTCGTGTTTTTCGTGTTCCTCTACATCAACATGCTCATCGCTAAGAGGATGGCGCCGGTATTTCCCATGTGGCGCGGCTCGCCGGACGACCCGCTCTACCAAATCCTGAGGTTCTTTAAATCACCGATGTTTATGAGGTTTTTCAACCTGATTCTGCTCGCGGTCGCCGCTGTCGTCGCTTTCGGCGTAGGGGTGCTTGCATCGGCCGACTGGAACCTTGTCCTGCGGTTCATGAACCAAACAGCGTTTGGAATTAAGGACCCGGTATTTAGCCGGGACATCGCGTTTCACGTATTTTCGGTTCCCTTTTATAAGGGAATTATTGGGATAGGTTCCCAGGCACTCATCCTGGCGGTGATTTTAACCGCCCTGGTGCACTGGATTAACGGCAACATATCGTTTCGACCCGGGGGCAAAACATTTGCCCCCCATACCAAAGCACACCTCTCGGTGCTGCTCGGGCTGATAATGATACTGCTCGGGATATCATTTAAGCTTAGCTCATATGACCTATTGCTTTCCAGTGTCGGGGTGGTATTCGGGGCCGGATACACGGACATACATGCGAAACTGCCGGCGCTAAACATCCTCTTTTACTCCTCGATTATCGCGGGCATCATGTTCATGGTTAACATCCACTTCAAGGGATGGAAACTCCCCGCCGCAGGCATCCTCTTTATCATCGCGGTATCGATCGTTGCAAACGGCGTTTATCCCGCCTTGGTGCAACAATATAGCGTCTCACCGAACGAGATCGTAAAAGAAACGCCTTACATCAAACAGGGGATTAAGTTTACGAACCGGGCTTACGGCCTCGATACGATAAAAGAGCAACAGTTTAATGCGGACCAGGGCCTCGATCGGTCGGGGCTTGATAGGAACAAGCAGACCATCGACAATGTCAGGCTCTGGGATTGGCAGCCGCTCGGCAAAACATATAAGCAGATTCAGAGCATACGACTCTACTATGATTTTTCTGACGTGGACATCGACCGCTACCTCATCGACGGCGACCGCCGCCAGGTGGCGATCTCGGCGCGCGAACTCAACACGGATAACCTGCCCGACAACGCAAAGACCTGGCTTAACCAGCACCTTGTCTACACACACGGGTACGGTGTGGTCGCAAACAAGGTAAATGAGTTTACAGAGGAAGGTCTGCCGAAACTGATTGTAAAAGACATTCCGCCGAAAACGGATATCCCGGTCCTTAAAGTCACCAGACCCGAGATCTACTTCGGGGAGGCGACAAACGATTACATTATCGTCGATACTAAAACGCGCGAGTTCGACTATCCGAAGGGTAACGAAAACCAGTACGCCAAGTATGCGGGCGCGGGCGGCATCACGCTCGACAGCCTGGGCAAAAAACTGGCTACCGCCTGGCGTTTTGGCGACCTGCAATTGCTTCTGTCGGATTCCCTAACAGATAAAAGCCGGGTTGTGTTTAATCGCAACATCATCGAGCGCGCCCAACTCATCGCGCCGTTTCTCGAATACGAGGGCGATCCCTATATCGTAATCGACAACGGCAGGCTCTATTGGATGCTCGACGCGTTTACAACGGACAACCATTACCCGTACTCGCACCCCTATGACGAAGCGGGGAACAACTACATTCGCAACTCCGTCAAAGTAGTCATCGATGCCTATAACGGCGATACCAACTATTACGTCTTCGACAAGAAAGACCCGATTATCAGGACCTACGAGAAGGCGTTTCCAAAGCTGTTCAAAGACGGCTCGCAGATGCCCGCCGGTTTGATGGCGCATATTCGCTATCCGGAATCGCTTTTTAGCATCCAGAGCAACATGTTTGCGACCTTCCACATGAACGACCCGCAGGTCTTTTATAATAAGGAGGATCTGTGGAATATCTCGAAAGAGGCGGTCGACGGCGAGCAAAAGAGCATCGCCCCGTACTATATGGAAATGCGCCTGCCGGGCGAGGATAAGACAACGTACCTGATCATGAACACGTTTACGCCGGGCACCAAGAACAACATGATCTCGTGGATGGCGGTCAACTGTGATCCCAAGCAATACGGACAGATGCTGGTCTATATGTTCCCCAAGCAGAAGCTCATCTACGGGCCGATGCAGATCGAGGCACGCATCGACCAGACGCCCGACATTTCGCAAGAGCTAACCCTGTGGAGCCAGAAAGGCTCGCGTGTCGTCAGGGGCAATATATTCGTTATTCCAATCGAGAACTCCATCCTCTATGTCGAGCCGCTTTACCTGCAGTCCGATCAAACGGAGCTGCCCGAGCTTAAACGGGTGATCGTCTCCTACGGCTCCAAGATCGTGATGAAAGAGGATCTTGGATCGGCGCTTGACGCCATCTTCGGCCAGGGTAACGAACCCGGCCAAGATGAGGGGAATAACCAGGGCACGAGCGCTACCGGCACGGTAAACGCACCGTCAACCGCAGCAATACCGGGATCGGTTAAGGATCTGGTAAACCAGGCGTCGAGGCTCTTCGCCGACGCCCAGCAAAAGCAGCGAAACGGCGATTGGGCGGGATACGGCGATGATATGAAGAGGCTTGATAAAGTTCTAACCGAGCTGAAACAGAAAACCGGAAAATAAAGGGGATTAGCAGCAAACGTCAATTAGTTTCAACTGTGAATTATTTGCAATTAACTGAAAATCTTTATCGGTGCTAAGCAAGAGAAGCTCATTCTTAACACAAACCGCAGCAATTAAAGCATCGATTGTTCCAACCTGCACGCCTTTCTTTTTGCAGTCATTCCTGAGCCGTGCTGCCCCAATATAGTCTTCTCGCTCAACCGGCACCATGGGAAATGCCGCTAGATGATCCTTTAGCTGACCAAAGAGCTCCTCACTCGCAACTCCCGACAGAATCTCTTGCAATATAATCCCGATCAAGCATATATACTCACCGGTTTCAATATAATCCTTAAGAAGATCGGCTGCTTTAGAGTTTGCGTCTTTCTTCCTCCTTAAGGCCAGCGACCATACCGACGTATCGACTAAGATTCTCACCTTGCTTCTCTTTCTCTTTTGTAATCATAATCCGGCTCATACTCCACCTGGCCAAAAAGAGAAACAATCTTTTTTTGTTTTCTGCGCTGTATGTATTCGACTAAAGCCTCATTTACGGTGTCTTTCTTTGTTTTCTTGCCGCCGAGTTTTTGAGCTTCTTCTAGTAGTTGCTGGTCGATTGCCAAATTTGTAGCCATAATCATCACCTCACACATTATTCTACACATATTGCTACACATAATACAACGGTAATTTTCAGTGAATGTGGAGTGAAATTCTGCAGTCCTTCAAGTCTCCTTAAGCATCAGGGAATAGCGCTTTCCCGTAACGATCGGCAGATTTAAGAAAAACCGCTCTACAAAGCGGTTTTTAAAAAGTCTTGAAACGCATCCCCGGATTCTCATTTATTCAAACTATATACAGAAATTGCCAGTTTGATTGCTTAGAATTTTACGGCTTGTTATTAGAAGGAATTCGGATAACTTGCTACAGTAACACTCTCTCCGTTTTTTCGGGGACTAGGGCCAGAGGATAGTTTTACAGATCAAAAAATAATCGTCTACTTGGGACCGCTTGGATCAATGATCAGCAAGACACGACAAATGGTTTACCATCATGAGTACATATAACCTCGACCAAAGATTTCATCCAAGCACGTATATCGATTAGCTGATGAACGACAATTAAAATTACCGGTAGGAAGAAATAATTGACGTCGGACAATTAGCTTTCCTAAAACATTGGAAGCCGTGCTGGGCATGATAAAAAACTGGGCTGGAGTCATTTGCTAACTGTCAAGTAAGCTCTTAACTCTTTGAGATTACATATAATTAAACAGAAAAGAACCACCATTTTAACCGAAAATGATGGTTCTTTTTGTCTTAAGGTATTGTGCTTAATTCTGTAAGTCTGGTCTCTTGTTGAGATTCTTTAAACCCTGAGGATCGCTAGATGTAACTACAAGGGAAATCATAGCACCGGTCTCTGCATCATAAGCAGCCGTAACTGTCGCTTTCTCAACAGGCTGACCGTCAACATTATGGGTTTTATCAAATTTAGAAATCAAAACCCATACAATACGATTTGGGTCGATGTCATGTCTAAGCATTGGGTCGATTCCCATATCAAAATACTCTTTGTAAGTCATTAAGCTTTTTAACGTATATTTACCGCCCTTTTTTGCAATATCCGCTTCAGAGACATAACCGGGCAGTTTATCCACGTTCTTCAACTTATTGTTACTTATATCTTTGTTTGCTTTGTACGAGACATCCACAAGCTTAACTTCTTTATTATCTGGATCCTTTGTTGGTGTTACTTTTTCTAATACAGCTTTTGCAGAGTCGTATCTTGACCCTAAATGCGCATAAGCTTGGGAGGTGAGAATTAATAATAGTAAACTGGCTACCGCCAAAATAGCTCTTTTCTTCACTGCTGAATCCACATCCTTTCTTAGTGACTAATAGACCTTGATCCTATTGTATGAAGATTCAAAGATAGCCGCATATCCAGCATGGCTGTTATAGCCGACTATACCGCCAATATCCTTCCAGAAATGCCATGTGCCTGAGTACATTACATTTAGATCTGTCATATAGCTCGGTGTGCTTATCGATTGGGCTGCGTTATTTGATGTCCCCCATTCAACGCCAGCATCAATTCTACCTACGTTTGAAGGGGTAGAATTGAGATAACTGCCCAGAACCGATCCATCCGTTCGCATCTGCGCAGCTGAGCCTGTGCGCAAATCGACGCCCATTGAATGATTCTGACCTGCAGCCCATCCACGGCTTTGAAAAGGAGTTAGCGAAAAAGAGCTTGAAGTTGCCCTTGCAGTAAACAAGCCGGTGTAAGGATAAGTATAATTTGGCGTACCATCGCTATTGAAACCGTAGCCACTATGAAAACCCATCTCCACCCATTGACTCGTATCGTTGTTAATAGTAAACCAATATTCCCAGTTGATCTTGTTTTCCGTGCCGTTCGCCCATACCGAGTTTAAGGTGGGAAGCGTGGTGTACAGGAAAAAATTATTGTAAGAACTCTGTTGTGGTAAGCCTTGCTGACTCCAAGTTTTTGTTTGAGATGCAAGGGCTGATGAATTGAACATTAGCAAGATAGAAACGGTTAGCAACAAATACCTGATTGTTTTCTTCAACATGTACTCCTCCTTTGTGTCGTCATCTACATAGCTCCTTACCATGAATCAGGGTTAACAGCGAACCATAGAACCACCTACCTTTAACATTTGTTATTCGAATCGTCCATCATGATAACCAAAACGCCATCTAAAGAATTATCGAATATGATAACCAGCGCTTAGTTAAAACAGTATTTATTACGCCATCATTATCGCAGCTTGTTATACACTATGGTTGTTGTTTTTGCGAATATTATTACGAACTAATTATTATTTGTCAAGTAGTATTAGCTTTCGGTGTGTCGGCGAAATAATGTACTTTGCTTCTGCAGTAGAAAAAGAGTATCCTCAAGATAATAGATAAGGTATAGGCTTAAGCCTATACCGACTTTGCACCCATTGAGCTTCTAGTCTAGTTAGAGTTTTTTACAACAAAGGAGTATTGTGTTGAAGAAATCATTGGTTGGAGTATTATTAACTAGTATTGCGATAATATTTGTAATACTAGCTGGATGCACATCTACAAGGCCTGAAAAGGTAGTAAAGCTAAATACGGTAAAAGTGAGCACTCAAGAAAGGCCATCATATAATACTTGCATAGCCTGGAATGATGGAATCTATGGCTTAGCTAATGAAATTGTTCCTATCAGAAGTATTGGTAAGGAGATAGGTAGGACAATACGAAACATAAGCCCAAGACCAGAAAGAAATGGTGATGTTGCTAGTCCTTATGCTGACGGTAGGTTAGTGGTTCCGAACGGGGCAAAGTTATGCCTTATAAGAGGGATAAGCAAAAATGAAGCAATAGCAGTGGAAATATCAGAAGGCAGGTTTCAGAAAGCAATAAAAGTAGGAATGCTAGAGAAAAAAACCGGAGTGAACTGACCTGTCCCCGAAAATTGTGCCACCCTACAGTTGATTTGAGAAGTCATTTGCCATAGCTATGAATATTATGGGTTCTTCTAAGAGCTAGTAATCGATAGCAGCAGCCCATAACCATACCCCCACAACTGTACCCAAATCAGCGAAATACCGCACTACAAAGCGGTTTCTCTATAAGTCATTTTGCACTCAAAATACATCCCCGGGTTGGATGCCAACTTTTGCGCGTTGAGGTTCTGGCGCTTAGTCAAAAGCCGGCTCGTCTTCAGGCATCAAAACAGCCTGCTCTACAAGCATCTCAGCCCCCGCCTCCTGCACTGCAGGACGTTCGTTATGGGTTTTGCGGAGCGCGATTTCCTTCATAAAGAACATGAGTAAGACACCGGCTATCATAATAAACGCAGCGATATGGTAGATGCTGGTTATACTATCGGAGAGCGCAAGGCGTAGGTCCCCCAATATAACCATGAACGGTTTTTGCGCCACGGGCGGAAGCTTAGCCATAACGCTTTTAAGGTTGCCGACGTTCATCATCATTTTCGGGTCCTGCAGGCCTTGAATCAGCGGCTTCGGCAACATCTGCAGTGTCTGAACGTGTTTTGACAGCAGGTCGCCCATCTCGATTTTGAGGTTATTATTCATAATGCTTCCCATGATCGCAACGCCAACGGTGCCGCCGATCGAGCGGAAGAACTGTGTCGCTGCCGAGACAACCCCAAGTTTATTGTGCGGGAAGGCATTCTGAACCGCGATTGAAAAGATCGGGAACGTCACCCCAAGGCCGCCGCCCAGCAAAATCATATCCCGCACGACTTCAGAATTCTGCGTATGCACGGTCATGGTCGACAGCAAATACATGCCAAAAGTTGAGGTAGCAAGGCCCAAAATACCTAGTATCTTGTACTTACCGGTCCGAGACATAATCTGGCCGGTGATAGTGCTCGCTACAACCGATGACATCATCATCGGGAAGAGCAAGAGGCCGGAGTTGGTCGCGGTTTTGCCGATAACCCCCTGAATAAAAATCGGGATATACGCGACCGTCCCAAACATACCCAAACCGGTGATAAACAGGATCGCCATTGATACGCTAAATATCCGGTTTTTGAACAAGTTCAGTGCAATGATCGGTTCCTCTGCCCTGCTCTCAACAAAAAGAAACGCGATTAACATAACCGCCGCTACAGAGAAGAGAGCGATGATCTTGGTTGAGCCCCACGGATATTCCGAACCGCCCCAGACAAGGGCAAGCAAGAGCGGGATAATACTGCCGAGAAGCGCGGCCGAACCCCACCAGTCGATCTTTCGTCCCTTATGCCCGGCGATAACCGGCATAACTTTCATAAATACCAAAACCGCCAGGATGCCAAATGGGATATTGATGTAGAAATTCCAACGCCAGCTCATGTGATCGGTTATGTATCCACCGGCAAGCGGCCCAAGAATGCTGGCCAGCCCGAACACGGCGCCCATGATTCCGCCCCACTTGCCTCGCTCGGCAGGAGGGAAGATATCGCCGATAATCGCAATCGCGTTCGCCATCATCGCTCCTCCACCAATACCCTGTAGACCGCGGAAAATAATGAGTTGGGTCATTGATTGAGACAACCCCGAAAGTGCCGAACCAAGGATAAATATTATAATACCGCTAATAAAAAACCATTTACGCCCATATATATCGGAGAGCTTACCATAGATAGGGACCACTGCCGTCGAGCCAAGCATGTAAGAGGTGAACACCCATGAGAGCATGTTGAGCCCGCCAAGCTCGCTTACGATCCGCGGCATCGCCGTTCCTACTATCGTCTGATCAAGCGCCCCAAGAAGCATTCCTAAAAAGACGCCGACCATTATAAGAATTTTCTGCCTGTTTGGGATTGTTTCCATCCTATTACCTCTCGAATCTACTGTTAGTCGTTCTCTGCCCGGTTTATCAGTTGCTCGATGCTCTGCGCCTTATTGGTAAGATGCTTTACCAGCCGACCAAGTTCTTCAGCCTTTACCATAAATAGCCCCGATTGATTTGGGCCGGCAAAGAAAAGAAGTTTGCTGCCCGGTTCGATCCCCATAGCCCGTCGTGCTTCGGCCGGTATTGCGACCTGGCCACGCTCGCCGACTGTGGCGGTGCCCAGAAATGAGTGTTCGTGATCGTGCATGATATTCCCTTCTTTACATGTATTTTCATGCGTATCTCAGCAGAATAACGCGTTTCCTATCGACCGTCAATAAAATATCCTTATTTTCCTGGGTTTTTCACTATTGCACAAATTACAAAGTTAGTTATAAATTACTTAAACTAACCGATACCGTGCCGATACTTACTAAAATATTTACTAAGATACTTACTAACGATCTTACTAACGAACTAAGTCTGAAAGGATAGTAAGTCATGCCTAAAGGCACTACCAAGAAAAGCGGCAAGTGCGAGCACGTTAGAGATCTATCCTTGCGCTTGGGCAAGATTCTTAATAGCTCGGCTAATGAAATATATGTATTCGATACCAAGACGCTGCATTTTGTCCAGGTAAACCAGGGTGCGTGCGAAAACCTCGGTTATACCATGGAGGAGCTTACTAAGCTTACACCGCTTGATCTAAAGCCGGAGTTTACCCCCGAAACCTTCGAGTTCCTGGTAAAGCCGTTGCGGGACGGAACAACCCCCGTTGTAGTGTTTGAGACCCTACACAAGCGCAAAGATACTACACTCTACCCGGTTGAAGTCAGGCTCGAACTCTCACATGCCGAGCAACAGCCGCTTTTTGTGGCGGTTATACAAGATGTAATAACGCGGAAGTCTGCAGAGAACCTACTAAGGGATAGCGAAGAGCGATATCGCCGTCTCGTTGAACTCTCGCCTGATGTCATTGCAGTTCACAGCGAGGGCAAAATCGTCTATATAAACCCGGTCGGGGCCAGGCTCTTCGGCGCGAGAAAACCTGGCGATTTGCTTGGGAAACCGGTGCTTAGCTTGGTTCACCCGGATTTCCATGAAACCGTGAAAGACCGCGTGCAGCAGATGCAGCACGGTAAAGCCGTAGGGCTGACCGAGGAAAAATTCATCAGGCTTGACGGGCGGATAATCGATGTTGAAGTCGCCGCTACGCCCGTTATCTTCCAGGGGAAACCGGCTGTGCAGGTTTTCGTCCGTGATATCGGGCAGCGCAAGCGCACTGAGGCGGCATTACGTGAGGCTAAAGACCGTCTTGAACAGCTCTATACCGTTATCCCGAGCGCACTATTTACAGTGGATAAAGACAGTAGGGTAACCAGTTTTAATAAAAAGGCCGAGGAGCTGACCGGCTATAGCGCAGAAGAAACTATCGGCAACAAGTGCACGCTCTTTGCCCTTCATCCGTGCGCAAAAAGTTGCGGTTTGAACTCCCCCCACGTTGTAAAGCCGTTTATGGGTAGGGAGTGCACGATAAAAAGAAAAGACGGAGAGGTGCGCGCAATCTCGAAAAACGCGGATCTCTTGCGCGATGTAGACGGCCAGGTAATGGGTGGGGTCGAGAGCTTTGAGGATATCACCGAGCGTAAAAAAGCTGAAGAGATGCTCAACTCGATGGCCTATTACGACTCGCTAACCGGCCTTTCCAACAGAATATTATTTAACGACCGCCTCGGGCTGGCGCTGGCGCAAGCTCGCCGTACTAAGGAAATGCTTGCAGTCCTCTATATCGACCTTGATAATTTTAAAGCTATTAACGATACCCTCGGACATGCCGTTGGAGACCGGCTTCTGCAACTGGTTGGCAGACGACTTAAAGACTGCTTACGCGATGGAGACACAATCGCCCGGCTCGGCGGTGATGAGTTCGTCGTATTGCTACCACAGATACGGTGTGCAGAAGATGCCACCGTGGTAGCTACAAAGTTGCTCGAATCGTTTGGCTTACCGTTTGATCTCGACAACAACGAACTATTCATAACCACCAGCATCGGTATCAGCCTTTACCCGTATGACGGCGATGATACCGAGACAATGCTGAAAAACGCAGATACCGCCCTCTACCGGGCTAAAGAGCACGGGAAGAACAACTACCAGCTCTATACGTCGGCCATGAACGCCAAGGCTTTTGAGAGACTGGCGCTTGAAAACAGCATGCGAAGAGCGCTTGACAGGGAAGAGTTCGTCGTGTATTACCAGCCGCAAGTGAACCTTGCCACAGGGCAAATCGTCGGCATGGAGGCCCTGTTGCGCTGGCAACACCCCGATCTGGGTTTGGTATACCCATCGGAATTCATTGGTCTTGCCGAGGAAACCGGGCTTATCATCTCGATCGGTGATTTTGCGCTTAGAACTGCCTGCAAACAAAACAAAGCCTGGCAGGATGCCGGTCACCCGCCGGTACGGATAGCGGTAAACCTCTCGGCAAAGCAGTTCTACCAGCAAAATCTAGATGATACCATTGCCCAAGCGCTAGACGATACGAACTTGCACCCAAAATTCTTAGAGCTTGAAATTACCGAGAGCGTCGTCATGAAAGATACGACGAGCGTTTCAGCCAGCCTCTACAAGTTAAAAGACATGGGTATACAGGTAACTATCGACGATTTCGGTACCGGCTATTCCTCGCTTAGCTACCTAAAGCGCTTTCCAATAGACGGGCTTAAAATCGATCGCGTATTTATAAGGAACCTTACTACCGATCCAAACGATGCGGCCATCGCAAAGGCAATTATTGCCATGGCCAAAAGCCTTAACTTGCGGGTTGTTGCGGAGGGTGTGGAAACAACGGATCAGCTAGAGTTCTTGCGCTCGCTCAAATGTGATGAGATACAGGGCTACCTTATAAGCCGTCCGGTTCCTGCGGACGAGGCAACAGCGCTTTTAGTAGAGAGTAAGCAGCGCTGTGCCTAGTATTGCCCGGTCTTACCGGGAGAACCCCTTTTTTTAAAGTGCATGCCGGTACCCTGCGTGGTTTTTAACGAAAAACCCTATCTCTTTTTAGCAAGGTAAAACTGCTTTGTTGGTGGGCTGGTAATAGTGACCTATAAATTGTAAAATAGTAGGAGCACTTGAAACGAATCGCCTACTGCCATGGGTGGTTCGTTTCTTTATTTTGAACTATTTTGCATATCTAGCGGCCTTATATCTTTATTCCGGCGGCTAGATTTGGTATTATTTGTATGCTTAGGTAATCTTATTGTCAATTACAACCCAGCCAGAAGCTCACACTTTAAGTGGTTATTATAATAACAATCTAACAGATAGGTGGCCTGCGATCATATGAGAAAGAATAACTGTTGCCAGAAGAGAAGAAAATCCAGTAGGTGTAGAAGTATCGTTGGATTTGGCCTGATAGGGTTGCTCTTGTCCGTCCTGGGGTTTTTAGTCGTTTCAAATTACAAAAACGTCGGCAAAGAGCCACAGGCTGAAGAACAAAACATCCTGTATCTGCCCCTTAGCTAGGGCAGAGCCGGCACTACTCCGCTTCCTGGCTCTCATATTTCTGTTTCAGCTCGGCCATAACCGCCGGCTCGGCAAGCGTGGATACGTCACCCGGTGCGCGACCGCTCGCTATATCTCGTAAAAGCCTGCGCATGATCTTACCCGAGCGTGTTTTTGGCAGTTCGCTGACAAAGATAACCGTTTCAGGCACAGCTATGGGTCCGATCTTCTTTCGGACGTGGGCCCGAAGTTCTTGCTGCATCTGCGGTGTGCCTTCCTGCCCCTCTTTAAGGATTACAAATGCAGCGATGGCTTCACCCTTAATCTCGTGCGGGATGCCGATTACCGCAGCTTCAGCAACAGCTTGGTGATCGACCAATGCCGACTCCACTTCCGCCGTGCTTATCCTGTGACCGGCGACCTTGATAATGTCGTCGACCCTTCCTAGAATCCAGAAGTAGCCGTCTTCATCCAGTTTGGCGCCGTCACCGGTTAAGTACTTACCCGGGAATCTGCTCCAGTACGTCTCTATGTATCGCTGTTCGTCCTTGTAGAGGGTTCGAAGCATCGCCGGCCATGGTTTTGTGAGAACCAGGTAGCCGCTACCTCCCGGCTTCACGGGGTTTCCGTGCTCATCGACAACCTCGGCCCCGGTACCCGGAAACGGATGCGCGACAGAACCCGGCTTACAGACAGTAACGCCCGGAAGCGGTGTTAGTATAACCTGGCCGGTCTCCGTCTGCCACCAGGTATCGACTATCGGGCACCCCTCGTTGCCGACGTACTTGTAGTACCATACCCAGGCCTCGGGGTTGATCGGCTCCCCGACCGTACCGAGAAGACGCAATGAGGACAAGTCGTACTGCTCGAGCCACGCGGTACCCCACTTTATAAAGCTTCGGATTGCCGTCGGCGCCGTGTACAAAATCGAGACCTTATGTTTTTCGATGATGCTCCACCAGCGGCCCCTACCCGGATAATCAGGCGCCCCCTCATACATAACCTGTGTGGCCCCGTTTAAGAGCGGTCCATATATAATATAGCTATGGCCGGTAATCCAGCCAACGTCGGCCGTGCACCAGAATACGTCTTCGGGCTTGTAATCGAAGATATATTTAAATGTGGTATACACTCCCGTCAGGTATCCGCCGGTTGTATGCACTACTCCCTTGGGCTTGCCGGTAGTGCCCGAGCTATACAATAAAAAAAGCATGTCCTCTGCATCCATCTGCTCCGGTTTGCAGTACTCTTCAGCACCGCTCACCACATCGTGGTACCAATAATCACGGCCTTGCCTCATGGCTGTCCTGAGTATATCGCCGACCCGCCTAACTACAACTACGCTCTCGATTGTTGGGGTATCCTTCAATATCTCATCTGCGGATTGCTTTAGCGGGATCACCTTTCCCCTGCGATACCCGCCGTCTACGGTAATCAGAAGCTTGGCCTCGGCATCGTTAATTCGCTCGCGGAGCGCCTCGGCGCTGAAACCGCCGAAAACAACCGAATGGGGTGCACCGATGCGAGCGCATGCAAGCATTGCAATCACGATCTCGGGAATCATCGGCATGTAAATCGTGACCCGATCGCTTTTCTTGACCCCCAATTTCTTAAGAGCATTTGCGAACGCATTAACCTCGCGGTAGAGATCAAAATAGGTGATGGTGCGCTGCTCGCCGGGTTCACCTTCCCAGATAATAGCCGTTTTATCCCGCGACGGACCACCGATGTGGCGATCTAAGCAGTTGTAGGATGCATTTATTTTTCCGCCTACGAACCATTTCGCGAACGGCAGATTCCACTCTAAGACTTTATCCCATCGCTCGAACCAATGAAGTTCTGATGCCGTTCGTGCCCAAAACGCTTCCGGGTCTTCACCCTCTTTATAGATTTCTGAAGTCGCGACGGCAGCCCTTTTAAAACTCTCCGGCGGTGGGAAGAGCCTCTTCTCCTGCAACAAGCTTTCAAGTGTTTCATTATTATCGCTCATATGACCCCTACTACCGTCTGTTTGGCATGAAGGCGATGCTTGATATTATTTTTACCCATAATAGAAATCAACTATTACTACAGGTAACAATGACCGTCACTTAAGCTCGCCAACATCATGTGGCCGGCCGTACTTATCCTGGTAGGAGTCTGGCTGATTTTCAGGCAGCTCTATAGACGATAAAATGGTAATCGCGCTTATTCCTCTTGCTCTTCGCCTTCTTCTTCTTCGCCTTCCGTGTGAAACTCCCACATGCGGCGGCGCATCTCCATCGCGCGCTTCATATAGTCGATCTTCATGCGCCTTTTTTCTTCGGCGAAATTTACGATCTCGTCGGCCATTTTATCCAGGTCGTCGCCGTATTTTTTGTCCATCTTGGCCTTGATCTTTTCGTAAAGCAGCTCTTTCTTTGCGATTTTTGCCATCATCATGGGGTCCTTACGGCGGTGTTCCATACCACCCATCATGTCCGCGCCGTACCCGCACACCGGACACATCCCGTGCCCATGCATACCCATCGGCATCATGCCCATCGGGCCGCCCATCATCCCCATCGGCATACCGCCCATTTCTCCCATCATTCCCATTCCTGGCCCCATACCGTGCCTACATCTATGGCCACCCATATGGTGTCCGTAGCCCATTTTTCCTCCGTGTGTCATATCCACACCTCCTGACATGTTTCTACCCGTTTGTAAATTAGCAAAACTTTAATTGTGACAGCATCTGAGCACTACACTGTCTGGTGCCTGTCTTGAGTACTTGAGTATTTCCCTTTGTCTGTTCGCTAAACATTCAGCGAGTGCAACTCATCAAGTACCAGCTGGCAAACACGTCTTGCTGCAGTGGCAACCGGCGGGGTAAGCTCGCTATCCCTTGGTCGCACATCACCGACCTGAACGCCAAAAACGATCACTTCAGGATTTGCGCCGGTAAGCCGTGCGTTGGTTACGAGATACGCCACACCCATCCCGTGGATATTATTTGAGCGGAGGTTTAGCACGCCGGCCTCATCCGGGTTGAACCTGAAAATCGTACCGGGCTCGGCTTCGGTTGCGATCGAGTCGACCACGATAACGATATCCGAATCGCGGAAGTGCTTTACCAGACCCATGCCCGCGGTCTCACCAACGATCATGGTAACATTGGGCTCATCGATTTCAGCGGATAAGTCCCGCACAACGGCAGCCCCAACGCCATCATCACCCATTAAGGTATTGCCGATACCCAGCACCGTTATCTTCGGCTTTTGGCGTGAATTCATCGTTACTACCGCTCCTCACCGCCATCGCTCATCGTTACTTCACGGGGCTCCCGGTAAAAGAACATAAGCGGCAGCTCCGGTCTCGCCTCGATAAGCACCAGATAACTGTGTAAAACAATAATCACGATAAACAGCCAGGCGACTATATAGTGGATTATCCGCACGATAATCGGGCCCCCCAAAGCATATGTTAACGGTGAGAAGAACGCGAGGGTAGGGGTCCATTGTTCAAACCCGGTTATTATCTGAATAATCGACAACAGAAACAACACCGCATAAGTTCCCTTTTGCAGGGGATTGTATTTTAGTGTCCTGGGATGGGTCCTGCGCAGGAACAAGTGGAATTTTAGCGACTCCAGGGTTTTGCCCCTGTTCTCCTTTTGGGGTAAGAAAAATATGTAATCCGGCATCTTGCGCCGGGAGCCCGTAGGGGCCGAGCCGCGACCAAAAAACGCCCAGTAAAACCGAATCACACCGGTCGAGATCAATATCCAGGCGGCGATAAGATGGACGGTTCTATTCGTCTGCATCGAACCCGAGTAAAACGGTGAATGTATGAAAAACCCGGTGAAAACCAGCGTTATCAAAGCCACCGAGTGCACAAAGTGTGTTACCACGGCTGTGAGGGGGTGTTCCTCCCGCGTGGCGCGTCCCAGCCGCCCTTGCCGATGCCGCTCCCCGGTATCGGCTTCGCCGTAAACACCTTGGTGTTGCCCTTCTTTATGTTATCCAGCAGTTCGTCGGCCCAGCGAAGCGCGTTATCGGCATTTACCTTAGCTTTTAGAACACGTGCCGCAATACGGCCTAAATCGGACATCAGGATTCCAACATTGCCCGGCTGACCGATGGCCTTAAGCGCATCATCGACCGCTTTTTTAGTATCCGGGCGCCCGGCAAGATGGGCGACCAACATTTGCGCGAGCGGACCCACCTCCATCGGCCTGTTATCGTCGCCGTACCGTACCGCCTGCGTCCAGTCGTACTTGCCTTTCACTGGGCCCTTGTTATCAAGGGGATCGATCCCGGTGTAGTTTATCGGCTCCTGGCCTGAATCGAGGGGGTGTTTGCCGCCGCCAACCTTATCGTCAA
The DNA here is from genome assembly GCF_002791875.1 of Candidatus Aquicultor secundus. Classification (NCBI taxonomy): domain Bacteria; kingdom Bacillati; phylum Actinomycetota; class Candidatus Aquicultoria; order Candidatus Aquicultorales; family Candidatus Aquicultoraceae; genus Candidatus Aquicultor; species Candidatus Aquicultor secundus. The sequence goes on from NZ_PFNG01000165.1 coordinate 17,203, forward strand.
ACCAGGAGAACTTGGTATACATCCTCGTCTGATCCGGGTCGGGCTTATGCAGAGTGAGCTTGCCGTCAAAGATCGCACCCCTCGGGAAGAGGCGATCGAACGGGGCAATGGCAATAAGATCGGGAACCATCACATCGTTAACGAACGCCTGCACCTGCTCCATGCGGCCCCTATAAACTTGAGGAAATCCCTTCGCGTCAACCGGGGAAATACCGTTATTTCTTCCTCTGACATTGCTCCACCTCCATTAAAAACGAGTAGCAGGCATACGTTTAACCGTAATGGGTTCACCTATGCGGCTCATTGGTTTTACGTAATATCGCCGCTTATATACCCTACCGGCAAGTTTTTTACGCACCTCGGGTTCCTGTAAAGGTAAAGAGATAGCAACGAGTATCTCTATCCACCGTTTTTTGCTACAGTATCAAAAAGCAAGGAACCACAAGAAGGTCGTTATGGGCGCCGATTCTAATATCTACGTTATAAAAATTTACTGTTCGAAGTGCAATACATTCTTGTACAAGTACAGGAAGCGGACGAATGGGTTCCTGGTCAAGTGCTATATGGATAGAATTCTTGAAGACGGCACGAACGGCGATCTCAAGTGCCCGAGCTGCGGCCAAGAATTTGCCAGGTTTAAGATCATGAAGAACAAACCGGCCCACAAAATTATCAGGGGGAAGGTTTTTATCAAAGGCCACCTGAAAAAGTAACAGGTACCCTCTCTATCCCTTCTCTGCGACTTTTCTTGTTTCCACCCAAAATGTAAACACAAATGCGATAGCGACCGCGAAGAGCCACTGCCCGGCGTTTAAATAGGTAAGCTTCAAAGCTGGGTGAAGAAACGGGGTGGCAATTGCTATTATCAAAAAGCCGATAGCGCCGATTGCCCATACATCCATGGGCCTGTTTGAGAAAAGGCCGAAGCTTGAAAGGGGCTGCCGGTCCGATCTCATATTAAAGGCCAGGAAGATATGGCCGAACATCCAGGCGGCGAAGGCCGAGCTTTGGGCAACCAGGGTGTTTCCGGTTGTAAAGTTGGTGACCAGATACACGGTCGAAACGGCAAGGAACAGGGATATGGCGCCGAGGACGATCGTGCGAAGCATAGGGCGGTCCATAAAACGCTGATTGGGGTTGCGAGGAGGTTGCGTCATCAGGTCTTTCTCGCCCGGCTCCGCGACGAACGCGGCAGAGGCGCCGAGATCCATAAATAGCTCGAGGACGATAATCTGGATGGGCGCAAATGGAAGTGGGATACCGAGCAGTACGGGGAGCAGGAAAATCGACATCAAGCCCAACTTGACCGCGAGGTAATACCGCACACCTTTTCGCAGGTTGTCATACATCCTGCGCCCGCTTTGCACGGCAAAGGCAATGGTGGAAAAATCATCGTTAGTCAAAATCATATCGGCCGCTTCTCGGGCGACATCGGTTCCCGTCTCTCCCATCGCGATACCGGTTGCTCTGCCGATACCGCCTGTTCTTTCAGCCGTTCCGGTCTTTGCTCAGGTGTCTGGCCCGGCATTTCTTCAGGTAACGGGTTTCTTGAAGCCATACTTTGCACTCCGTTTTATGCCTTCGAGTTCTTACTTCTTACTATATTGGATATCATCCGGCTAAGTCGCTGATGGATAGGTATCGGGGGGCTCGTCTATCTTGGGATTTATGGGTAACGGGTTGAGAGCTGAGGTCTTGTCGATATATAAAAACGCGTCGTACCGGTCGCGCAAGGCGGTTGGGGTATAGGTGGCAAACTCCGCATTGGGATCGTATACCACACCTATCCCCCTATGGTCCCGCATCTGTGAGAAAAACTGCGATTCCTGCCGGTTCGCCGCAAACAATACCAGCCGGTTCCCCCCATCAAAGCCGTGAAACAGGTGCTCCCAGCTATCGAACATCGCGGGCGGCAGGGGCATCTGCTTCATAGGGGCATCCCAATCGTCGGCCGCGATAAGGCTGCCCTCATAGGAGCCGAATCCCACCAGGTACGTCCTCTCGACCCCAAGCGCACCCCGCACGATCTGTCCGATACTGGTCTGGCCGGTATCGACCATATCTGTGGCCTGGGCGTCCCCTGCATGGGTGTTATGGGCCCAAATTATTCCCTTCGGATCGGTAGTTCTTTCATAAAAATCCATAAGGCGAAAGAACGTGTTGGCCATGTGCCCCTCGCGCACGTTCCAGGCATCCGGGTCGCCGCTAAGCATCGCCCGGTAATAGCGCTCGGCATCGATTGCGACCAGGGCGTTTTGCTCGGCGCTCAGTT